>DAOWIP010000600.1 GCA_030640865.1 Sedimentisphaerales bacterium
ATCAAGGGCGGAGCGCAACGGATCGAGACACCCAGCCAATTTCGGGAGGCCCGCCTGCCCAATAGAATGCGGATTAACCTGAATCAAAAAGAGCGGATTGCGGAAAAGGCGTTGGAGCTTATTCAGTCCGGCGACACGATTTTTCTGGATGGCTCGAGTACAATAGCCTGTTTGGCGCGTCTGTTGGTCCGGAATTGCCGGGATATTACAGTGGTAACGAACTCGGTATTGATTACTATGGAGTTGTCCGAGGCATCGCATATTCGGCTGATCGGACTGGGTGGGATATATGATCCGGAAACCTTTTCTTTTGTGGGGTTCGATATCGGTGAGGATGCCGGCAGTATTTA
The DNA here is from genome assembly GCA_030640865.1 of Sedimentisphaerales bacterium. Taxonomy (GTDB): domain Bacteria; phylum Planctomycetota; class Phycisphaerae; order Sedimentisphaerales; family SM23-30; genus DAOVXR01. The sequence goes on from DAOWIP010000600.1 coordinate 351, forward strand.
TATTGAAAAGGCGTTTTTTTCCTGTACCGGGCTGATTCCCGAAGAAGGGACGTTCGAGAACGCGGCATTCAATCGCAATACCAAACGGCTAATCGCCCAGCGAGCCAATCAGGTATATCTACTGCTCGATTCCAGTAAGGTGGGACAGCGGGCACTGAATCGAGTATTGAGCATAAATGAGATTAATGTGCTTATAACAGAAAAGCCATTTTCTTCGGATGAGCAGGCTGTTCTAACCGACAATCATGTCGAGGTACATGTAACAAAATAACTGTTGGGCAGAAAATACAAGGTTAGTGAAGATATTTCGCAATGGTTGAATGTAGATAATAGGCAATACTCGCCAGGGTAGCGAGAATCGATACAATCATAGCAATATTCCAAACCAGGGCCCTGGCTCCGCTCGGTTTATCATCACCGAGATATTTACTGCTGTTATTCAGGATAAAAAATCCAATAAAGGCAATCGGCAGCATCAGTCCGCAGATTGCCGAGGTGGGAATGGCAATCCAGGCCCCCACATATTTCCAGAGTACCACGCCCACTAACCCCGGCGCCGGCAGAAGACACGCCAGCCGATAGCGCCAACCACTCGGCTCGATTCCGAATATTTCGCATACGGCAAAGCCGCTGATGAGCATGTGCATGGTAATTGAACTCAGGGCCATACCGACAATCCCAAGGCCGAAGACTATTCGCGAGAGAAATATGCTCAACCCGGCTGACTGAAACATTTCTGCTGCCATGATGGGGGACAGCATCGTCGAGCCTTCGGCAAACTTTTCCGGATCGTATATCGTGCACGCGGTGGCAATCACCATCAACGAAGTGGCGATACAAAACGGCAGCAGCATACCGGTTATCAAATCGAACCGCGCTAATCCCCGATGTTCCCTGCCCCAGCCACGCGCCAGTAGCGTATAGGGAAAAAGGAACGTCGCGTTTATCCCGGTAGCGGCTCCGAAAGCCGCCATTACTACGGAAACGCCCCGGTGATCTGTTGGGATGTACAATGGCAGAAAACCCTTAAACATCTTGCCCCACTCAATACCGCCGTCGAGCGCCCGACGGATTATCACTAACGAAAAAGCAATGATAATCATCCAGACCAGCCCTTTCAGTGCGCGCTCGTAGAACCGAATGCCTTTGTACCCACTGCTGTAGTTCCAGACGACTGTGGTTGATATGATCAAAACCACCAGTCCTATTCCGATTAGCGCCGCTATATGCGCGGCTTCTGACGATGGCTCCCATCCGGTAACAGTCTTTATTATGTCATCGGTCATACCTGCTGCAAGAGCGTACTGCGGTAAATGCCAGATGATCGTCGCCACCAGTGCCCCGATAGCCCAACTCCAGGCCAGAGCGGGATGAATAAAACGTTTCATCGCGTAAAACGGCCGATACTCTGTAGATAGGGTTTGATGCGACATTGCCGCAAACATAACTATCCCAAGTATCATCGCCAGGGGTTGAACCCAGAGCAGTTTATATTGCAGGAAGGCCCCCGCGAACAGCGAGGCCATAGCAGAGCCGCTACCTAACACCAGAGCACTCTGGAGCCAGCCGGGACCGGTTTTGGCAAAGTACCCGCGCCACCGTCGCAATGCGCCTTTGCCCTCCAGTTCCGCCAGTTCCGCTTTTTCTTTGGCCAGAACCTCAGGTGCCGACGCGGTGAACATTGGCAAACCACGTACTATATCATCACTGCCGTTTTCCTGATTCCGCTGCTCTTCCATTTATTTCTCCTGTTTCATCGCGTAACCCGACTACTTTCCGTAACAAGTACTAAATTAATCGCCATGAAAGATATATCATATCATAGATAGTGTCAACACTGAAATCAGCAGCCATTGGTGCCGTTCTCCGGTCGGTATGGATATCACGCAATAATCACCTTATGAGCATTTTTAACTTCATTTTTCGCAAGAATAGTATAAACTGATGGTACTAACTATGATAACGAACATTAAGAAGAAAAGGCTTGTGATGTGGGTGGGACTGCTGCTGATAGTGGCGTTGACAGTCCTGTCGATTGTCGGGGCCTTTCTGGGAACTGAGCGGGCGAAGGAGCTTTTCAATTCACCGGCACTGGTGTTTTTCTGGGTGGCGTTCACAATATTGCTGACAGGCGGGATGCTGATATTCATACGGCTGCGGCAAAATGCGGGGCTGCTGCTGATACATTCCGGTTGCGTATTGGTACTGGTTGGAGGAATGTGGGGTTCGCAGGCGGGACATCAATTGCTGCGAGAATATTTCGGCAGTGCCAAGGTTCCGCATGGGTATATGGCGATTTTTGAGGGGCAAAGTGAAAATCGTATTATGACAATTGAACAAATCAATATGATGTTTCGCGATCTCAAAAAGCAAAGGCGGATCGGTCCGGATGCTCAGTCATATTTAGAAAAATTGCCGTTCCATGTGCGGCTGCATGATTTCCGAATAGAATATTATGAGAACAATGGCAAGCTGCTGGTCTATGCGCAAAAAAAACCGATAGGACAGATAAAGGCATTGGAGGGGGAAGAATTTGATATGGGACCGGAACTGCCGCGGATCAGAATTTTACGGACGTTCCGGAATTTTCGCATTAACATCGAAGACGGCAAACGACAAGTCAGTGATGATATTGGAAAAGGCGAAAACCCGGCACTGGAGGTGGAGATAAGTCGGCCGAACGGTAAAACAGAGAAAAAATATATATTTGAGCGGTTCCCGGATTTCAATGTTCTCGGTGATGGACAATTACAGATGCGATATGTGCTGATGCCGAAAGATTATTTCAGTGATTTGGAAGTAGAGGATGGACAGGCCGGAACGCTCAAGACAATTGAGGTGAACAAACCGCTGCATTATGGGGGATACTATTTTTATCAGTCGGACTACGATCACAAATCGGGTCAATATACGATTTTGTCGGTGCGAAGCGACACGGGGTTAATAATTGTCTTCGCGGGATATTTTTTGCTTTGTGCCGGTATTTTTTGGCACTTTTGGTTTCGGAATATTATTAAAGGCCGTCTGATATAGCAATATGGCGATTAAGTGGACAATTCAGGGATGTTTAATCTATGCGGCGATGGCGGCGTATGGGTTGGCGTTCGCATTGACTATATGGCGACGGCATAAGACAGGGACACTGGTATATCAGGCCGGCTTTATGATCGCGGTAGTTGCCTTTATTTATCGGTGGGTTCACGTTGACCATGTGCCGATGCAGAACCTTTTTGAAGTGTTCCTCACGATGGGAATGCTGATCTATCCGCTTTCTGTGTTCTCTCGGCGACGCCTGCACGTTGGGGTGGAGCCGGCTGACATGCTGATTGGAATTGCATTACTGTTTCCGGCGGGTTTTGTCTTTGACGCAGCGCCACAGCAGTTGCCGCCGGCGCTGCAATGTTTTCTGTTCGCGCCGCATGTGGC
>DAOWIP010000064.1 GCA_030640865.1 Sedimentisphaerales bacterium
AATATATTTCAATGTCGGATTGCACATCACCTGCACCACTCATTTCGCCCCCTTTTTCACCAGCCTTCGCGGAGGCATCAGCGTGTGCACCAAATTCCCAGCCGCTTTCAATAAACTTGCCCAAGACATTTTTAGTCTTGAAGATAAGGATCACACAACTTTACTATTTGGGTTTTTTAATTTTCCCGCCTTTATCGAAAACTTTGATAGTATCAGTTCCCGTAAATGCGCTACCATCGTTGAAGTATCCGGTGATTTCCACTTCCACGGCCTCACCCACCGGGAGCAGAGCCTGGACGGCTGCGCGGTCAAACTTGATGGTGAACTTATTCGAGCTATCATCTAATTTGACCTCGGCAGGAGGGATCAGGTCTTCCAGCAGGAGGGTGTCAGTATCCACATCCTTCACATCAATTTCATCCGAGAACCAAAGATGAACGGTAATCCATCGGCCCCGGCTATTGAGATTGAGTGATTGCGGCGTGAACTTCATATTGACCGTGATCGTGGGCCGCGGTATAGCCGCCACAAAGATTTCCCAATCGTTGCCGTCACTGCCCTGCCAGAATACCAGCGAGTCGGTAAGGCGGGGGTTGGTATCATCGTACTCATTGTCGGTAATCTGGAATACTGATTCGCCATTATAGACAAAAATCTCCCAATCGTTGTCGCAAGGGTCCCATCCTTCCCAGGCGACATAGGGACCTGCGATCCGGGGGTTGACATCGTCGGTGTCATTATCCGTCAACTGCAAGACCTCGCCGCCCCTGTAGAGGAAAATTTCCACATCGCCACACGGGTCGGGAACCGGAGCCTGCCAAACCGCACAAGAATCAGATACCTGGAGATTGGTGTCATCGACGCTGTTGTCGGTAATTCGACTGATGAGTACGTCCGCGGGTGCCACCCTGGAGGCATTCACAAAGAAAACCAGCGTGATCAATACCATCACAATTTTTACATACCTGAGGTGAATCATAATATTGCTCCTTTCTATCCTCTGGATACAAAAAACATATCACACAACTTATGTATGACAGCGATACTTTGTTCATAAGTGCTTAGTTTGCGTTGGTAGCCAATTTTATCAAACAGCATTTTCGATACCGTAAAACCGGTTTTCGTTAAAAACCAGCGATACCCTTATGCCACAGAATATGAGCATTATGTAGATTATACCCAACCCTGGATAAATTGTCAACCCGGAATATCCGAAACATTTCATTATCGTCCCAAAGGTTGGGGTTAAGACAGGCAAATTGCTCATCAGCCCTTCTCCGGGCCGGAGCTTGCCCATATAGACTGGACACTGTCGAGTACTTTTTCACCCTGATACATTCTTGTAAATAATCGTTGAACTTTCAATCCGCCAAGACTTTAAATTAATCGCATTCGGAGGAATTTTTTTGCCACAGAGCCATCCACCTCGGAGACTCGGTGGCCGCCACCCATTGCCGTGAACGATTACAAAAATGGCGCGATACATCCACCCATTTAACTGCCACCCGCCTTTTGTGGGAAAACCGTATGGGCTGAAGCCCTACTTAACTACCGGTTTTTGAGGCGATAGACAGCCTGAATGAGCGCGTCGGTAGACTTGTTTTCGCCAAGAGAGCCGGCGGCACGTTCAATAAGTATTTCCGCGTCGCCACGACGTTCACCGAGTTGCAGCAGTATTTCCAAAGCCTCGGTTTCGATTTCACCAAAGGGCTTGACAGCCCTTTGGGCACGGCCGGTCGCGGCTAAAGCGAAATCGGCCAGCTTGCCTTTTAACTCCGCGATAATCTGCTCGGCAGTGCGGCGGCCGATATCAGGCAGCGATAACAACGTCTTGGTGTCGCCCTGCTCAATGCAATAAGCGATGTCGGCCAATGGCTGGGCCAGGGCACGCAAGGCCTTGCGGATACCAATACCCTTGACAGAAATGAACTTCTGAAAAAAAGCTTTGTCGCCCGGCTGAGGAAATCCGATCAGCAAAGGCACTAAATTGCTTCCGGTGCCGCTGCCTTCGTAATATTCCAGGCAGTATAAGGTTACGGAATGGCCAAGCTGCCCCGAAAGATCGCTGACAGTGTAGCCGGGAACCATAACTTCGTAACCAATATCTCCAACTTCCAATAATACCGTATTAGAATTATTGTCAGTGTCCAGTTCCAAAAGTGTGCCGGTAATCCGCGCAATCACAAGGTAATCTCCTGTCGATTGTGTTCGTTGATACAACACATAGCCGCAGCCAATGCGTCGGCGACGTCGGATGGGGTGGGCAGCCGAGCCAAACCCAACTGCGACATAACCGATCGCTGCATCTGTTCCTTGCCGGCTCGGCCGGAACCAGTAAGGCTTTTCTTGATACGAGTAGCGGAATATTCGTCCCCCGGTATCTTATGCTCGGCAGCGGCCAATAGAAACATCCCGCGAGCATGACCCATCAGAATGGCAGTGCGGGGATGTCTGTAATGGGCATATAGTTTTTCGATAGCCATAATGTTAATGTTATGTTCGCTCAATAACGCATCAATGTCACTGTAAATCTGCAAAAGACGGTTAGGCAGAGGCGGTTCAGTGTCGGCACTGAAAGTACCTGCATCGAGGACCTGTAACTGCCGCTGACGCTGTTCAATGACAGCGTAACCGCTGGTTCGTAAGCCGGGATCGACACCAAGTATAATCATATTCGACTCATATTTGCCACAAAGCCACGAAGTTAAATTTAATCAATTTTGCCACAAAGGCACGAAGGCACAAAGGGAAATAATTCAAAACATAATAAGGTTTATTCATCTAATCTTTTTGCCAGGCGGTGCCGTCGGGGCGATCTTCGAGGGTAATGTTAAGGTCCTTGAGTTTGTCGCGGATGGTGTCGGCGAGTGCGAAGTTTTTGTCACGGCGGGCCTGGGCACGAAGCTCAATAAGCAATTCCATTAACTTACCGGCGAGTATGTCGTCGACATCATCGGTTTTGAGCGGACCCTCGAACAGACCGATTGTCCGGCTTAGTGTAGTAACCATCCGGGCGCCTTCCAGGGCAAGCTGTTTGGCTTCAGGGCTGCCGGGCCGTTCGAGTTTCCGCTCGTCAATATAACGATTTATCGCACCGCATAACTCGAACAGAACCGCGATGGCACCGGCAGTATTGAAATCGTCGTCGAG
>DAOWIP010000117.1 GCA_030640865.1 Sedimentisphaerales bacterium
AATCGTCGGCGTGGATTTTTCGGAGGAAATGCTTAAGATCGCCGGAAATAAACAGCGGAAAAAACAATCAGAAAATCAATTAAAAAACCAGACAGACCGATATAAACCACCTGTGGTCAAATGGTTATGCGCAGACGCCGAGAGCGTCCCACTGCCGGGGGAACAATTTGACTGTGTTACTTGCGCATTTGGAATACGGAACATTCAGAACCTTCAGACAGCCCTGCGGGAAATGTTTCGCTTGCTCAAACCGCGAGGCAGATTGGTTATCCTGGAGTTTGCCCTGCCGCGGAACCGTTTGCTGTCGGCTCTATATGAATGCTATTTTAGACTTGTACTACCTTGTTTGGGCGGTATTATCTCTAATGACAAATACGGTGCTTATCGCTATCTGCCGAACTCAGTGATAAGTTTCCCGAACGCACATAAGCTGAAGTGTCTTATTAAACAGGCAGATTTTTCTACGGTGCGTGTTGAATGCCTGTGTTGGGGTGTTGTATTGGCTATTGTAGCGGATAAATGAAATGGTTTGTTCCTCTGTTGCGAAAAGCGAAGAAACTGTGCCACGGCCGTCTCGGCCGTGCTTATGTAATGAGCATGGATCGAAATAACGAAATCAGACAGCGGCGTTGGTTCACCAACGGAGCGAGCATGGCTCACACCGGCTGGGGCCGAACGGCCCTCTGGGTGGTCAACCTGTTGCTTTACGTCCTGCTGAACATGTTCTACCTCCGGATCAAGACCGGTCTATGGCTGCAACTGGAAGGTCCATACAACACCGAAACGTTGATCCCCACGCTTTTGTCCCCGCTGAACATCTTTCAGTTTCCCGGTTATATTATTGTAACTGCTTTGCTTATGGGTCTGCTGTGTACTGTTCCTATCCTGACAGCCCAGCTTTATAATTTTTTCTATGCTATTCCTTTTCTCTTCGCGGTATTTTTTCTGGGTCACAATCCGATCCTGACCCTTTGCCTAACCGTTAGTTGTGCCGCCGTCAGCTTTGAACCGTTGCGATTTAAATCCAAGTTTGTCTCAGCGATATCAGCCCTGCTGCCGGTAGCACTGTACTGGGTGTTCTTCAGCGGGCCAAACCCTCAACAGGACGCACTCCGCTGGGCGGTGCTTTACGCCTCTTGGGCGATTGCCTTGCTTATCTGTGTTACTTTATTTGGCGTAGTACTCGGCCTTGGCCATTTCCTGCGATATCGGCCCGGTGTACTTATGCCGATTTTCGGTTTTCTTTTGGCTGGGACGGTCTGGTATTTCCACTCGAGCATCGGTATGAACGAACGCGATTTTCAGGCCGAAGTGTACCGATACAGTCCCGGACTGGTTGCCGACTTCCAGGATCGCAGCATCAAAGGCTTATTGGAGGAAGAACTCTCACTGCAACAAAAGCAGGCTCCTTTTCTCAGTGCGGAATTACTGGCTCGGCAAATAAGAATGGAGTGGCGATGGGCTTTCAATCCCAATGTAAATTCCGTATCCGGCAATAGCATTGAACTGAGCGGCGGGAACCCTATGGCTATGGCGAGAGCGGAAGCTTCACGCTTCGTACTCGCTAAAATTACATCCTCTGTTTATATCGATGAGTTTATCAACGACCATCCCGGAGACCCAAGAGAAGCCGACGCTTTATATTACAAGGCACTCATCATTGATATAAAAGTCGATTCGCGAGCCTTGAGGGATGAGGATACGCTCCGCTTTTATGATAACGTACCCAGTATCCACTCACAGGCAATCTGGAATAATATTATAAAGCGTTTCGGCCAAACGGAAGTGGCCATTGAGGCTCGCTGGCGACTGGCTCGCCTGCTCGCCGCCGTAAACCCTCAAAACTCGAATCCAGCAAAAAATTTTAATGATGCGATTGAACTGCTCCAGGAAGCCCGACAGCGATGTCAGCAGGTCATCGCCAAGAGAAAAGAAACTACAAGGCAGCACTCGTTTTTCTGGAACAGCAGACTGGGTGCGATTTTTACACCACCGCCCCCCACAGTCAGTAACGAGGAACTGTTATCACTGAAAGACCGTATCGAAAGGTTGGCCCTGCTTATCAGTCCGGAAAACAGAGCAAGCCGACAATGCAATGACATACGTCTGGCAAAATTCATCGGTCGCGACGCCTGTCAACTCAACTATGAAGACAAATTGAAAGAGCTTACGCTCAATTCACCCAAACCCGATCCACTCGGGGACAACATCGAATTGGCACAGGCGATGACCGAAAAAGACCCGGATGATAAAAAGGCAAGGCTGACGGATATAATCAAACGCTATCCCCAACGGGACGCGG
>DAOWIP010000368.1 GCA_030640865.1 Sedimentisphaerales bacterium
AGGTGCTTGATATGTAAGTCCCGTAGGGACAAATGATAATAGCCCAGCGATTTATCGCTGGGAAACCTGTTCCTATATTATTTTAGTCCCGTAGGGACGATTGAAAACAGTCAAGTAGGATGCGATGTATCGCACCATTTAACTGACCAGTAGATGGGTGCAATGGTATAAAAGTCGTTTTTGTCTCCTGAACGCCGACAAAGTGGTGCTGGACGGAGTGGGAAAGAAAGACTATAATTTCCGCGTTTGACAACATAGAAATTTGGTAACCGTTCACGGGTTCTCAAGTGGGGTGGGCCTGTGGCCCACGTGTTTTTTTAGCCCCCGATGTAAAATCGAGGGGGTCTTCTCTTTATTAGTCCTGAAAGGGCAAAATAATTTTTTTGCCTATGTACCGGTGTCTTTCGTGAAACTATTTTACGGAGTTTTTTATGACAAAATCGACTGAACAGAAAGGCAACGGCAAATCACCCAGCAAAATTCTGATTGTCGATGACAATGCGCAAAACGCTGAACTGCTACAGGCCTACCTTGAGGTGTTGGAGGCTGACATTCGGATCGCGGTTGACGGGGTGGACGCCATGGAAAAGATATCCCAGGATGAGCCTGATATTATTCTGCTGGATATTATGATGCCGCGGATGAGCGGCTTCGAGGTCTGCCGACGTGTAAAAAGCGACCTTAAAACAAAAAACATCCCCATAGTGATAGTTACCGCCCTGAACGAGTTGGGTGATGTGGAGCGCGGCGTTGATTGTGGTGCGGACGATTTCCTTAGTAAACCGATCAATAAGCTGGAACTACTAACTCGTGTAAAAAGTCTGCTGCGGGTCCGTAATCTTCAAAGTGAACTGGAACGTACTCTTTCATACTTAGAGGACATCGAAGATTTCGGGAATAAAAGTCATCCATAAAAAACTAACTAATGAAAAATAAGCGATTTGGGAGCATATTTGAAAATGAAGAATGCCGTTAAAATTTTATGGATTATTCCACTATTTATAGCATTATCGGCGGTTGCGCAACAAAAGGCCGTACCTCAAAAAAAAACCGTGGCACAACAAAAAGCCGCAACTCAAAAACACGTGCGGAAAAAAGCTCCATGGACGGCTCTGCAGTTCCGCCTGATCGACCGGCCGGATGAGATTGTGGAGGTACTTGATAATGGTATGGTTGCGATCGTTAAGGAGAACCATACAGCGCCGGTAGCGTCTGTACGGCTATACGTGCGGGCAGGGAGTATTTATGAAGGTAAGTTGTTAGGGGCGGGTTTGAGTCATCTGTTTGAGCATCTGCTGGCAGGGGGGGCGACAAAGAACCGCAGCGAAGATGAATCGCGAAAACTAATCGAAAAAATCGGAGCGAAATTCAACGCCAACACCGGCAAGGCCCGTACCTGTTATTTCCTGACGGTTCCGGCGCTGCATGTTGGGACAGCCCTGAATATGATTGCCGATTGGGTAACAAGGCCGACATTTCCGGAAGACGCGTTCGAACGAGAATGGGACGTCGTGCAGCGGGAACTGGAGATGGGCAATACTGATCCATCGAGAATGATATGGAAGCTGTTTGACGAGCTTCGATATACGATGCATCCGGGCCGTTTTCCTGTTATCGGCCATCAAAGCATCGTTCAGCAACTGAAGCGGGAAGAGATACTTGCTTATTATAAACGTATGTATGTGCCGGATAATTGCGTGGTCGTGATTGTCGGCGACATCAACGCTGAAGAAATGCTCGATGCGATAAAAAAGGAGTTTTCCGATTTTACCCGTCGGGCACAGCCCACAATTGTATTACCTGATGAACCGGAAGTTACCGCGCCGCGTGAGATTGTGAAGGTGTTCCCGGCAATGCGGGGGCCGGCGAAGATGAATATCGGCTTCCCATCTTTCAAACTGCAACATAAGGATCTGTACGCGCTGGATATGTTGGCGAATATTATGGGCGAAGGCAAAAGCAGTCGTTTATATAAACGTCTGCAAGAAGAACTCCAACTGGTCTTTTCCATTTCGGCTGGAAATTATACTCCAAATTGGGCAGACGGTACCTTTACAGTTATGTGCGAGTTGGACCCGGATAAAGTGGCTAACGCGCGTTCCGCGATATGGGACGAGATTGAACATATTAAAAAAGAGTTGGTTACGGATCAGGAACTTGCCCGTGCCAAAAGGCAATTGCTGGTCGGACATATCCGCTCTCATCAGACTGCGGAGCAGCAGGCCGAGACAATGGCTGAGGATTATTTGGCCACGGGCGATCCGCATTTTTCCGATCATTATGTGGAAAACATGCAGAAGGTTACCGCTGAGCGAGTGCGGGAGATGGCGAGAAAATATCTCGTGAGAGATAAACAATTGACACTGGTACTCACACCGAAGCCGCTTATGCCGGTCGTGGTTGGTGGGCAGAAAAAAAATGGTGAGTCGGCCGTCAAGCAAATCACACTCGACAATGGCCTGCGGGTACTTCTCAGGCATAACACTGCTGTCCCACTGGTGAACACACAGTTTTATGTGATGGGTGGTTTATTGGATGAAACCGAGGCCGATAATGGGTTGACCAATCTGATGACAATGCTTTCTGTCAAGGGCACAAAAAATTATACGTCACAACAGATTAACGAGTTTTTCGATAATATCGGCGGCGGCATTCACACAAGCTGTGGGAATAATACATATTTTTATCAAATGGAGGTGATGAGTAAGGATTTCGGCCAGGCGTTTGGCGTCTTTACTGAGGTGGTACGCGAGCCGACTTTTCCTGAAGAGGAGCTGACCAAAGTCAGGCCGCTGGTTTTGGCCGCCATTGAGAAGGTACATAATTCCTGGCCGGCGGAGGGGGCCAGGTTCTTTAGGGAAAACTTCTTCATTAACAGTCCATACAAGCGTACCCGGCTGGGCACGGCTGATTCAGTTCGGACTATATCGCGAAAAAAGATAACAAAATTTCACAAAACAGCCACGGTTGGTTCCCGTAGTGTGTTGGCCGTCTTCGGCGATATCGACCTTGATAACACCGAAAGGATGGTGAGGGAAAAGTTTTCCAGCCTGCCGAAAGGAAAACCTTTGGACCTGAATAAGTTCAAGCCGGAACCGCCTCTTAAAACACCTCGTGCGTTTTTCCAAAAAACCTCTAAAGAGGGGGCTACCGTACACGTTGGTTTCCCCGGTATGAAACTGACTAATGTACAGGACCGTTACCCTATGGAGGTGTTGACCAGCATTGTCGGCAGCAATACCGGCTGGCTGCACGAACTGCTCAGAGGCAAAGGACTGGTCTATTACGCCTGGGGTTTCAGTTTCGCGGGACTGACGCCGGGTTATGTCGCGGCTACCGCCCAGTGCGAAGCGGACAAGGCACCTGAGGTACTGGAGCTTATCCAGGAACAGTTGCAAAAGGCCGCTCAGGGAAATATTACCGAGGAAGAAGTCGCGCGAGCCAGGAGCAATCTGATTAATTCCGAAATTCTCGGCAAGCAAACAAACGCCGATATGGCCATGGCCACGGCCCTGGACGAACTATACGGTTTCGGGTACAAATGGTCGCAAGGCCATGCCGACAGAATCCTGGCGGTAACTTTAGAGAACGTCAAGGCTGTGGCGAAGAAATACCTCTCGGTACCGCCCACTATAACTATCAACACATCCAAACCGGAACTTTTTAAAAAGAAACCGTCAAAACCCGTTCAGAATAATAAAACTGAAAAACCCAATGCCGCGAAAAAGAAAAAATAGCAATAAGCCAACCTATTAGAATACCTGTAACTGTTCACGGGTTCTTAAGTAGGGCGGGCCGTGCCCGCCGTTCACTCATCCGACGTTGGGTGGCAGCCAACGAGTCTTCGAGGTGGATGGTTGAATGGGTGGCATATTTTACGCGTAGTTAAGTAGGGTGCGATGTATCGCACCATTTTATACTAAAATCGGGCTGGCGAGTTCTAAGGTAAGTATATGAAACCGCGTATCGGCGTCAGTATGAATTATGCCCGGACCGAAGGCGGACCTGAGCGGGCTTATCTGGATCGAGAGTATCTTGATTTATGGTCCCGGTTCGGTGCCGTGCCGTTTCCGATTGCCCTGGCTGAAGACACCGATCAAATTGATGTGATGCTTGATTGTGTGGACGGAGTGTTGTTCACCGGCGGGCTGGACCTCGACCCGGTGTTATGGGGACGGCAACAGCATTCGGAAACCAGACTGTTACATCCTCGACGTCAGCGGTTTGAACTCAAATTATACGAAGCAGTCCAAAAGCGGCAACTGCCGATTATGGGCATCTGTCTCGGCATACAGATAATCAATGTGGCCCACGGCGGTAGCCTGTATCAGCATCTGCCCGATGTACCCGGACAAATCGATCATGGTCGGGAAGGGCATACGACAACGCACCCGGTTCGGCTTGACAGGAAGGGACAGTTTTTCAATTGGCTGAAGACCGATAACATCACGGTTCAAAGCTGCCATCATCAGGGAGTGGATCGTTTGGGTGAATCGCTGTTGGCCTCGGCGGTGGCTGATGACGGTGTAACCGAGGCTATAGAGCGGCCGGGTTATCCTTTCCTTATGGCGACGCAGTGGCATCCCGAACGCGATCTGGAAAATCCCGTCAACCGAACCATTATGCAACGGTTCCTCACGGCGGTGCAATCCCACAAAAAAAGAAAATAGTAAGTCCCGTAGGGACGATTGAAAATGGATATATCTCAATAGTACCCGTTCACGGAAAATCAAGCAATGCGACCTTTTAGTCTTTTAATAAAACCATCCGGCCCCGATTGTAATATTGCCTGTAAATACTGTTTTTATTCGGGCAAGACCTCTCTTTTCGGTCAGGGCCGTCATCGGATGAGTGGGGAAGTGCTGGAGGAGCTTATTAAAAGCTACTTGCAATTGGACTTTCCCGTACACGCCTTGGCCTGGCAGGGGGGGGAGCCGACCCTGATGGGACTGGATTTTTTCAGGCAGGCTGTTGAATTGCAGAAAAAATACGGCAAAAAAGGCCGGGTTGTGAGCAATTCATTACAGACCAATTCTGTCCTTCTCGACGACGAGTGGTGTAAATTTCTCAGCGAATTTAAATTCCTGGTGGGGATCAGCCTTGATGGCCCCCGCTGGATGCACGACACATATCGTCTGGATTGTGCGGGGCGGGGAACTTTCGATAAGGTAATCGCCGCGGTGGAAAAATGCGGGGAGCATGATGTCCAGTTCAACATTCTGGTCCTTTTGAATGACATAAATGTAAAGCATCCTGACGAGGTATTTGATTTTTTCGTGGGTTTGGATATTCGATACCTGCAGTTTATTACTTGTGCGGAGAGAGATCGGCAATCGGGCGAGCTTGCCCCATTTTCTATAACCGCTCAGGAGTACGGCGATTTTTTATGCCGGATTTTCGACCGCTGGTTTGAGTATGGTCCCCGAAAGTTGAGTATCAGGTTGTTTGACTCGATTATGTCGTATTATCTTCAGGGCCGTCATACTGATTGCACCTTTGGCGAACGGTGCGACGAATATATTGTGGTGGAGCATAACGGCGATGTATTCTGCTGCGATTTTTTCGTGGAAGAGAAATGGAAACTTGGAAATATTTTGGAAACACCAATCGGCGAACTATTTAACAGCGATACCAAGCGTATCTTCGCCCGCGAAAAAAGGCGTCTTTCCAATAAGTGTTTTGTGTGCCGACATCTTCCACTCTGCCGTGGCGGTTGCCCCAAGGACCGGGCGATGCTGACCGGCACGCACAAAGTACCCAGCTATTTCTGCGAGGGCTATAAAATATTTTTTGCCTATGCATTACCTCGGCTGGAGATGATTGCAAAAGATATCCAAAACGGAAAATAT
>DAOWIP010000460.1 GCA_030640865.1 Sedimentisphaerales bacterium
AACGAATCATGGGACCCGACAACAACCATATCATCTATCAGACAGGGCGGTGCTTCCACGGCGTCCTGAGTCTGAAAAGACCATACTTTTCGGCCGGTTTTTTGCTCAACCGCATATACGCGGCCATCGTCCGAACCGAAAAAAACCAGCCCATCGCTAATTACGGCGGAAGACTTGATTTCGCCTTCTGTCTTAAATGACCAGTATAGCGACAGATTATCAGCGAGTGAGCCACCTGCGACGCCACTTAGCCCCTGATCGGCCCGAAATATCGGCCAACGACCAGACAGGACTATCGGCTTATCAGGCGAAATTGTGTCGGCCGAGGTGCCGTTTGCATCTGTGTTATCTGATATTTCAGAGCCGGATGGGGGGGGATTAGTCTTGACCAGATATGCTGTAACGGTTACAAGTAAAGCAGTCAGGATGATGATAAAGGTCAGCTTGTTTGCTGTAATTTCCATACTGGTATATTATTTCCGAAATTGTCAGGTAAATCAACTTGAATGTATCGCCGCCGTCTTGGCGACATCTTTGACCTTTGCCGGCGAGACGCCAGCGGTACAAAAACCCCGGCGAAGCCGGGTTAAGTTAAACGGAATTTTCTAATGATAAAAATCAAAACAATGATAATAGTAGCGTTTTTGAGCCTTTTGCTCACCAATTTAGTATGTAATGCCGATGACTGGCCCCAGTTTCGCGGTCCCAATCGTGACGGCAAATCAGCCGAGACGGGCCTGTTGAAGAAGTGGCCGGAGGGCGGGCCGAAAGAGTTATGGCACTGTGAAGGGCTGGGTAAGGGCTACTCTTCGGCCGCTATATCAAAGGGGCTTATTTACACTACCGGTCTGCTCGACAAAGAGGGTGTTCTGTTCGCATTTGATCTGAACGGCAATCTCCAATGGAAGGTGAATTACGGCACAGAATGGTATCGTTCCCACGCCGGTACCCATACCACGCCTACAATAGATGGAGAACGGCTCTATCTCATCAGCGGCTATGGCCGAATCGCCTGTTACAATGCGAAAAACGGTGAACGGATATGGTACGTTGATACATTGGAAAAGTTCCGGGGCAGGAATATCAGTTGGGGCATCGCTGAATCTCTTTTAATCGACGGCAGTAAAATAATCTGTACACCCGGCGGCAAAGACGCCACTGTTGTCGCCCTCGATAAAATGACCGGAAAAACTATATGGACCAGCCGTGGCTTGAGTGAAAAATCAGCCTATTGCTCGCCCGTTCTAATCGAAAAAGGCTCAAATCGATTACTTATAACAATGGTCCAGAGATCAATTGTCTGTATGGATATTGATAGCGGCAGAAGCTACTGGCGGATTCCCAACAAAGTAAGCCACGACATCTCTGCCGTCAGTCCTCTCTATATAGACGGTCTTCTCTATGTTACTCACGGCTATAGACAAGGGGGGAAAATGTTTGAACTGTCGCCGGATGGTATCGGTTATACTAAAAAATGGGTTGAGAAAACCCTTGACGTACATCACGGCGGTGTACTTCTTGTGGACGGTAATATTCACGGGGCAAGCACAAGGGGTAGATGGATATGTCTGGAACCGGCAACCGGAAAGGTATTATATCAGGATCGATTAGTAGGCAAGGGTTCGGCCATTTATGCCGACGGTATGTTGTATTGCTATGGTGAAAGTGGTAAGCTTGGCCTGGTCAAAGCAACCCCAACGGGTTATGAGATGGTAAGCTCATTTAAGATAACCAGGGGCAGTCGCGAACATTGGGGCCATCCGTCTATTTCCGATGGCCGTCTTTATATCCGCCACGGCGATGTGCTCATGGCCTATGATATTAAAGGTAACTAATATGATTGACGTTGTAAAATATCAGTCGATAAAACCAGCCGATCAATGCCGGTATGACGGTGTTTCATTGGGAGAAGTGATGTTGCGTCTTGACCCCAGAGACGTTCCAACAGCCCGCGTCCGGGACCATATCCGCGTTTCGCAGGGTGGTGGTGAGACCAATGTGGCCTGCGGTTTGGCTTATACCTTCGGCCTCCGGACCGCTGTTTTAACCGCTCTGATCGCCGACCCGATTGGAGAAAACATTCGCAATCAGATGCGCGAGGCTGGTGTTGAAACCGGTAAGATAATCTGGTGGAACACCAATCTTGACGGAACCGGATATTCCACCGACAAAAAAGGTACAATCTGTAACGGCATTAATTTTACTTATAACGGTAGCGGTGTCCTGCCTTCTGATACCACATATTATCGCGGCAACAGCGCCGCCCGCCTGATGGAACCTGATGATTACGACTTCGATAAATTATTTGCTGAGGAGCAGGTCAGAGTGTTCAATACCGGTGGTATCTTCACCTTGATTGGCCCAAAGACAGCGGAGTTGGCTATCGAGGCCGCCCGAAAGGCTGCCGAACACGGCACTTTCGTCTCTGCCGATCTGAATTACCGTTCGAAGGTCGAACCTGACAAAGAGCGGGCAAGATCGATAAATCGCAGGCTTGTGCCTTTTTTGGGTATGTTGGTTGGTAACGACTCGGATTTGGCCGATGCGCTCGGCTACGAGACCAGGGTGCCCAAAAACGCTTCTTATGCGGAATGGGCACAGGCGTATAAAGAGACAGCGGTCCATGTAGCCAAAGATTGGCCTAATTTGAGTTTAATTGGAACCCAATGGCGAGGTGCTCATAATGCTGACCTGATAAGCTGGGGAGCGGTTTTGTACGATGCTCTCAACGATAAATTTTATGAGGCTCCTCTGCGTGAGAAAGTCCCCATTCGTGACCGTACCGGCGGCGGAGATTCTTTTGCCTCAGGTGTACTTGCCGCCCTGCTTCAGGGCCGGAACCTGGAGACTGCCGTTAATTGGGGCGCTGCTCACGGTATTCTGGTACAGGAAATTCCCGGTGATATAACAATGGTTAACCAGAAAGCCGTCGAAGCCGAGGCCAAACGCGCCCTCGCCGGCGGCGGTGTTAAAGCCGTGCGGTAAGCTCTCTACTTTCCACTTACATCTACGCAGACCAGGTCCCCGCGGGCGTTGCGGGCATAGATACGGCCGCCGGAGAGTACGGGGACCGTCCAGCACTTGCCCCTGAGAATCTGTGCCTGGGAAATCACCTCGAATTTTTCGGGATCGGCCGGGGCGATAATCAGTTTGCCTTTCTCGCTTAAAACAATCAACTTACCAGAGGCGCACATAAGCGAACCCATACCCAGACCGTCCTTGGTCCACTTTACGATGCCGGTCTGAAATTCCAGGCACTTCAGTTTCGAGCGGTCAAAGCCGTAGATAAATCCCTTCCAGAGCACCGAATTATTGAATTGATTAGACATTGCCCTGTTTTTCCAGAGCTTCCGGGGCTTGCCGTTTTCGATCCTGAATAGTGCGCACCCTGTGTTGTTTCCCGTCGAGATAAAAATATAATCATCCTGGACGATCGGGTCCGTGGAATTTTCGTCATACTTGGTTGTCCAGCCAACCTGCCAGAGTTTTTGGCCGTTGTCCGACTTTAGCCCGACGATTGAGCTGATATTGAGCAGGGCCACACAATCTTGCCCATCCATATTGTAAGGTACAGGTGTGGCATACCCGGTTGTTCCTTTGCCGTTTTGCCAGATGACCCGGCCGCTGTGTTTGTCCAGTGCCATTCCAGCCGTGCCGGCATTCAGTATCAGCAACTCGCCAATAACCAACGGCGAGCCGGCAAAGTACCAGTTGGGCAGTTTAACGCCTGATTCATCGACCAGATTTTTATACCAGACCACCTGTCCCGTTTCCGCATTCAGACAATAAAGATCGCCCTTTTTACTGAGGGTGTAAACGATGTTACCATCTACGGTAGGCGTTGCGCCGGGTCCGCCTTCGTGTTGTTTTGGGAACACAGGACATGGATAGGATTTCCTCCAGATTTCCCGGCCCGTATGAGCGTCCAGACAATAAATAATATCTTTATGTTCTTTCTCTTTTTTATCTCCTTTTTTACCGGTATTGCCCATCGTGTAGATGCGCCCGCGGCTGACCGCTATTGATGAAAAGCCGGTTCCAATAGATTTTTTCCAGAGTATTTTTGGGCCGTCCTCAGGCCAACGCGTCTGCCATCCCGTCTCGCTCGAAATACCATTATGATGGGGACCGTGCCAGTTGGGCCAATCAACGGATGCCCCCTTGCTGAGCGCATAAGCGCTATTGCAGCTTATGACCAAAAACAGACACCCTATGAATGCCACTATCAACGCTAAAACACATTGCCGATTCGATAAAAGTGCTTTCATGTTTAATCCTCTTGTTATTTCCCGCTCACGTCCACACAAACCAGGTCCCCGCGGGCATTGCGGGCATAGATGCGGCCGCCGGAAAGCACAGGGACCGTCCAGCATCGACCTTGCAGAATCCGGGCCTGGGCGATGGGGTGATATTTTTCCGGTGTGGCCGGGGCGATAATCAATTTGCCTTTTTCACTTAATATAATCATCCGACCGTCGAAGGTCATCATTAGTGAGCCTTTACCCAGGTCATCGGCGGCCCATTTCTCCTGTCCATCCTGGTAATCCACGCATTTGAATTTTGAATCATCAAAGCCGTACAGGTAGCCCTGCCACAGAATACTGCTGTTCAAATGACAGCACATTGATTTATTACGCCAGATTTGCTTGATAGAGCTGTTTTGTTGTAATTTCAATCGGGCGCAGCCTGTGCCCATACCGGAAGTGATAAATATTTCAAGGCTATGAGGAACTGATGGTGTGTCGATGATAATCGGGTCAGGTATATTTTCGTCATATCTGGTTTTCCAGGGGAATTGCCAGAGTTGCCTGCCGTCTTCCACCCTGATGCCATACATGGCTCGCGCACCGAAAATGGCCACACAGTCCACATTCCCCGTTTTGTAATGTACGGCCGTGGCATAACCAGCCTGGGTTTTGCCATTCTGCCAAAGGACACGACCGGTCATTTTATCCAGCGCCACTCCGTTCGTGCCGGCATTGAGTATCAGTCTTTGGCCCATCACCAGTGGTGAGCTGGCAAAACCCCAGCGGGGAGGCTTGATCCCCAGTTCTCGAGCTAATTGCCTCTGCCAGATCACCTTTCCCACTGTGGAATTCAGGCAAAATACATCCCCAGCTTTACTGAGGGTGTACACTTCCTCGCCGTTGACCGTTGGTGTGGCGCTGGGGCCACCCTCGTAGTTTTGAGGGTCCAGTCGGCAATTATATTCATGACGCCAAATCTCACGACCTGTTTTGGCATTCAGACAATAAACAATATCTTTATGCTCTTTTTCCTTCTTATCCCCTTTTTTGCCGGTATTGCCCATCGTATAGACCCGGCCGCCGCTGACAGACATGGATGAAAAACCGGTTCCAACCGAGGCCCTCCAGAGTATTTTTGGGTCGTCCAGAAGCCGGCCCGACTGCCAGTTTATTTCGTTGGAAATGCCGTTATGCCGAGGACCGCGCCAGTTGGGCCAATCGGTTGACGTTTTTTCTTCAGCCGCCTGAACGCTGCTGATAAAAACAAATACCACTATGACAAAGGACACTGTCTTTCTCAATATGGGCCTCCATCCTTGTTGGAAATGTTTCATCGTAATAGGATTTACCGCACCGTATTATTTGACGATACCGTCAAAAGTCTAAAAAACGTACAAAAACCAGCGTTTACGGCTTAATAATTAAGACACCTTGAACTTTTGACGCTGGCGTCTTATTTATTTAATCTCGGCCAACGAATTTAAGGAGCCGAAAGAATTCAAGGCGTTATTGTGATTGTCAGGGTCTAATAGCCATTCATCATCGACCTGGAACTTGTATTGGTAGCTACCAGCGGATAGCGGTATAGTAACGGCGTAACTGCCGTTTTTCTGCTTTCTCATCCGGACCGTCTCCCAATCGCTGAAATCCCCCGCTACACAAACCTTTTTGACACCGTTGCTGGTTTGTAGTACGAAACGAAATGTGTCTTTTTTGCGGCCTTTGGTAATCATATTTCACCTTACATGGATAATTCTGAATTATTTGTCTATGGTTTTTTCGGGTGGTAAGCCCAAACCTTTCGTACTTAATCAAATACGGCAACTTGGGCATGTTCTTAGTACCGAACAAAGCTCGATTAAGTTCTCTCTATCGGTTAATAACTTTATATCTTTTTTCTCAATAGTCAAGAAAAACCAACAAAAAATTATTATCGTCCCACGGCAGGCCGAGAAAAAGGAAGTTTTTTTCGATGGGTGGCAGCCACTACAGTCCCGATAAAATCGGGACGAGAGTGGATGGTAGCTAAGTAGGTGGTTAATTTTAATCAGGTGAAGATTTTCCCTTCGCGGTAATCGCGCCATGCTGGCTCGAATGCCCTGCGGTCCCTGGGCATTGGGCGTACCGGAACAGTTTCGCAGGTGAACATATCTTCCGTTTCCGGGTCATACTGCAGGCGTAGTAT
>DAOWIP010000465.1 GCA_030640865.1 Sedimentisphaerales bacterium
CCAGAACTCCCCTATGCCTTTAAAAAACCTCCTTGCCGAAGGCAAGGTTGTCTCTTAATTGTAAAAGTGATTTGTCCAATTCACGCTGAACCAGTACAATATACTAAAGAGTTTGCTCTATCTCTGAATATGATAATTCCATGTGACGGAATACCATTTTCGGAAGAAAGGATCATATTGCGGATTTGATTTTTTAATCCAATATTCCCAGTAACAAATTTTTCTGTTTTTGATTGAATAATTTGATACATGATACTAACACCAGTTGTTATGCTTGACAATACTGCCGCCTCGGTAGCTGTAACAATAGCACCGGCAATCCCTATTCCCCCCGCAAAGAGAGATATGCCCAAGACAACCAAATCTACACCGATCCCCTTCAATAGGCTGTTTTTAGTTGAATACCCTACCCCGATCATTGTAAGACCGGCAATCCCCACTATTAAACCTGCAACCATAAATCCAATTGACAAACTAGAGAAACTCATCATCATCCCACTTGGGTCAATGCCGTTAACCGGATTAGCGTGGCAGTAGAGGTATTTGTGGAGGGATTGGGGGTCGGAGGAGTTTCCGGCGTATGGGTCAGTTCTATTAAATCTGCCGTTGTTTTGATCGTAGTATCTGGCTCTGAGGTAATACTGTTGTAAATCAGTGTCGAATTGTTCGCCGGAATAGAGCAGGTTCGTCGCGGCAGGAGAAGTGCTTGTCGGATTGCCGCCTAACATTACGCCGTAAGCGTCATAGCTGTTGGGGAACTGGGGAACTGGGGGACAGTCACCAGGTTTTCTGTCATTTTCTTTCCTTTTTCTTCGGCCTGCCGCCCGGTAAAGGTCTTAACCTGCGACCGAGTGTTACTTCCAGTTTGCTGATAAATTTATCGCTGCCTAACGGCCGTCCACGACGGTAGCGGGCTTGAAAATCAACATTGATTTCCTTCGCTATCTTCTGTTCAATTTCTTCTCTTTTTTTTATCTTCTGTCTTCAGAATTCTGAATTCTTCTTCCATTCCCCAATGTTTATTTTATATTTTCTATTTTCTCCGTTTTTGACATCGGTGTCTTTTGTTGCTAAAATCCCTGCGATATGAATAATTACAAAAATGACAGCAGTAAGATTGGTCTGGAATTGAGTGGAATTATAAAAGGTCAGGTCTGCGCCGACAAACTCAGTCGGGCAATGTACAGCACTGACGCCAGCGTTTATCAGATCGAGCCGTTATGTGTGGTAACCCCTGCCGACGAGGACGATATTGCCAAAGTGGTTGCTTATGCTGCCGAAAATAAAATATCGGTTGTCCCGCGTGGCGGCGGCAGTGGCTTGGCCGGCGAGTGCCTTGGTGCGGGGATTATCCTGGATATGAGCCGCTTTATGAATCAGGTGCTCAATATCGACAGGGAAGCTGGTGAAGTTACCGTACAGTCGGGCATTGTACTGGAGCAGTTAAATCAGCGGTTGGCTGCTATTGGAATGAAGATCGGACCCGATCCAGCCAGCGGCAATCGGGCAACGATAGGGGGGATGATAGGCAATAATGCCACCGGTGCTCGTTCGATAAAGTATGGATATACTGGCGATTATTTGCGGAGCTTGCGGGTTATTTCCGCTGACGGAGAGAGGCTGGAGTTCGCTTGCCGCACACCGAGCGTGAACGAAACGGGTTTGGTGGCACGGTGGAGCCGCTCGGTATATGAATTGCTGAAAAAGAATCAGGAGTTAATGGCTCATGTCAGGCCCCGCAGTGGTCGCAACGGTTCGGGTTATAATGTGTATTCTGTTCTGGAGGACGGACAGGTTAATCTGGCACAGTTACTGGCCGGCTCGGAGGGCACACTGGCGATAGTCAGTCAGGCTACTTTACAAATAGTGCCCTTGCCGACGGCGAAGGTGTTACTGCAGGCCAATTTCAACTCACTTGCCGCGATGGCGCGAGCGGTACCGAAGATATTGGAGCATCGGCCTTCGACCTGCGAACTACTGGACGGCAGAATCCTGCGTTTGACCCACGAGGCATATCCTCACTATTCGGATGAGTTGCCAACTGGTGTGGCGGCCTTGTTACTGATCGAGTTTGACGGAGATGATGA
>DAOWIP010000128.1 GCA_030640865.1 Sedimentisphaerales bacterium
ACCGTGAGTTTTTCGATCAAATGCAAGCGGAGAATCTTGATTTTTTCCTGTGCGGTAAACCTTTTTCGCTTGTTCTTCATAGCCACTTCCTTTCTTTGAAATACATACTAATTCAAATTCAGGAAATGTCCAATTCCGTCTGAAGCATTACAACCTGACTTCCAGTAAATCAATTTCCTTTTTGATTCTTCGGAGGAAGCTGTTTACAGCGGCGGTATCGCATTCATCGGGTGCCCAAGAGGCGACATCCTTCTGATCCGGTATAAAAGGGCCGGCGGTGGTTTCGTGGAAAACGACGCATTCAGACAGTGGCAAAACGGTGTGCCAGAGCGGCGAGTTCAGACGATAGAAAAAGGTTTTACCACAGCCGGGAGGAGCCATTTCGAGGCAGCGGGTAACACAGCCGGTATCATCGAAAAAGACCACTAACATTTCGCCCTCGATAAGATGGAAGGATTCGCTTTTGTCAGTATGACGATGAGGCCGGCAGTAGGAATTATGGCAAAAGGCGATGACCATTTCGTGGACCTTGTCGTCGTGACCACGGTGCAGGCAATAACGGGCACGGCGAAGGGGCGACCGTATGGCGTTCTGCTTTAACCGGACAAGATGCTCCGGATTAATCTCGATGATATTCTGATCTTCAAAGTATGTAACGGACATAACCTATTTCTCATTATATTATCGCAGCATACTATATAGTTGCTGTTGTGTAAAGCCATATCTTAACACAAAATCGCGTTTATACGTTATTACGCGGGCCACAGGCCCGCCCTACTGGAATTTTTAGAGGTTGCTATATATATATATATTTGTTATTTATCCCAGACGGCGATATAATACTGATTCTAATGCACTGAAGTATGGCTTGAGGATGAAATTATGCGAAAAGAAAAGGACATACACTGGATTCCTCCGGAAAAACTTACGTTGTCCTACTGTTTAACAATGATTTTATTTCTGCTTGCCTGTGTGGGACTGGAATATTACTTCCATTATCTTCGTGATACAACCATAATCTATACTCATCTGTTCTATATCCCGGTAGTCGCAGCCGCCTGGTGGTGGGGTGTAAAAGGCGGGTTTTCTGTGAGCATATTTTTGGCTACAATGCACATAGCTTTCGAGTTGCCTGATATTAACATTAACATACTGGCCAGGTCGGTGTTGTTTGTCTTTGTGGGGACTATAGTAGGATTAATCCGTAGCCAACGCAAATGGGCAAAAAATATTCAGAAATCAGAAGACCGCTTTCGTCAGGTAGTAGCGAATGCCCAGGAATGGGTATGGGAAGTGGATACCGATGGTTTGTACACGTACACAAGTCCGATACTGGAAAGGGTTCTCGGCTATAAACCGGAAGAATTCGTCGGCCAAAAGCATTTTTACGATTTAATACACCCTGACGACCGGGAACATTTAAAGAATGAGGTGTTCGCCCTGTTCGCCAAAAAGGGATCATTTCGTGAGTTCATAAATCGGAACGTCCATAAGAACGGTAAAACAGTATGGCTTTTGACAAGCGGTGTTCCAATGTTAGACGAGCAGGGCAATCTTTTGGGATACAGAGGTGTTGACTCGGATATCACCGAGCGCAAGCAGGCAGAAAAACTGATTCAAACTCAACGCGACCTTAGCATAGCGATCTGTGCCACAGGCAGCCTTGATGAGGGACTGCGTTTGTGCGTTGACGCCGCGATCAATGTTTCAGAGATGGACTGCGGCGGAATTTATCTCGTCGATGAGGAAACTGGGGCATTGGACCTTGTATTTCATAAGGGGCTGACTCCGGATTTTATCAGAAACACATCACACTATGACGCGGACTCGGAACACGCACGGCTGGTTATGGTGGGTGAGCCGGTTTATTATCCACGTCAATATCTGACCGAAGAACGGGAGAAAATCTATTTTAAGGAGGGGCTACAGGGAATGGCCATTCTCCCTGTACTTCATGAGGATAGCGTGATCGGCTGTCTGAATATCGCTTCCCATATCCTTAAAGAAGTGCCATATTCCTCCCGCAACGCGATTGAAGCGATTGTCGGCCAAATTGGCAGCGCGATTTCCCGCCTGAAGCTCGAGGAAACTCTGCGGGCATATCAGAAACAGTTGCGGTCGCTGGCGTCCGAATTGTCATTAAGCGAGGAACATGAGCGACGTCGTATCGCTGCGGATTTGCACGATTCCATCGGGCAAACGCTGGCCTTTACCCATATTAAACTGGACTTGATGCGAAAAGCCGCCGAGGAAACCGGCCTGACTGAACCATTGCGGGAGATCGAAAAGCTTATCGAACAAACAATTAAAGATACCGACCTATTGATATCCGAATTAAGTCCGCCGGTACTGCACGAACTGGGTTTAGTAGCAGCTCTGGAGTGGCAGGCGGAGCAAATGGAGCAGCAGCACAATCTTAAATGCATCTTCAGAGAGAGCGGCCAGAGCAGACTTGATTTACACAGCGACTACCGTACCGTATTGTTCCGGGCGGTTCGTGAGTTGCTGACTAATGTTGTCAAGCACGCTCATGCAAGCTACGCAAAAATAGATATCAGCAAAGATGCCCAATTTATACGAGTAACCGTAGAAGACGACGGGATAGGTTTCAACGCAAAGAAAAACGATACTCACGTGAGAAGCGGAGGATATGGTTTGTTCAATATCCGAGAACGCTTAGAACACTTCGGTGGTTATATGAAGGTCGAATCCAATGAGGATCGCGGTAGCCGTTTTATTTTGACATTGCCAATGAGCGAATCAAAATAAATAAGTTGTGGGTGGTGAGAAAGAGAAAAGAAGAATTCAGAATTCAGAAGAAGATAGAAGAGAAGAGAAGAGAAGAAATTGAACAGAAGGTAACAAAGGAAGCAAAGCAAAAAAAGAAGAAAAGATGAACATCGAACATTCAACATCGAACGTCGAATTAAAGAAATATTGAATAAAGAAAGAGTTGAACATCAAAATGAAAACCGCGTGGGGTGAGACCCCACCATACAGAAGAATCCCCCTATTTTATATCGGGGGCTAATAAGACAGCATGGGCTGAAGCCCATCCTACATTCTTCGCCGGGAACCAACCCCGCATTAACATGCGGGGCTAAAAAAGGAGGTGGCATAATAATGTCCACACAAGAAGACGTAATTTCCATCAAACCGCATCACTTTGTTGACATTCTCCGTTCGTTAGGTTCCGGCAAGAGCAAATACGAAGCCCACCCCTACGGACATGCCCAACATATCGTTGCCGAGCATATTCTGCGGGATCGAGATGTCATTTTTGAGATCGAATTGGGAATGGATGACATTTGCCTGCCATGTAAGCATAATATCGACGGTATATGCGACGATACCATCGATACATCCTTCAGGCCCGATGCGCCCTCTTCAAAAGGAGAATGGAATCTTATGATCGACCGGCGATGGTGTGAGCGCCTGCAACTGAAACCCGGCGACCGTATGACGGCAAGAGAGTTATGTGAACTGTTGCGAGATAATACCAGCGACATTACGGATATCTATCGGGAGGTTCCGGCTGATCGCGTAGCGGAGAGGGCACGAAAATTGAAAGCGGGTATCGAGAAATTTCTGGATTAAAGAGAAGTGTGATGCAAAAAATTATTGAAACATTTTACTTGTCGCTCTTGACGGTTTTGATTTGGACGAATAATAAAGGTTAATGTTACATGCGAGATAAAAAAATGTGTAACCGTTCACGCTTTTTACAGATTGCGTTCTTTCGCCCCTCTGGGGCTTAAAACAGTGGGTTTTAATATCTTACCGGGGGCTTACGCCCCCGGCTATGCGCTCTTACGGCCCTTCGGGCCTAATAAGGAAAAGAGTCCGTGAACGGTTACAAAAATGTCTTATAAAAGAATATTTATTATTATTTTGAATTTTATCATTCTTGTGGGGTCGAGAAAAGTACCTGCTCAAGAAACAGGCCATCCGCGTCTTTTTTTCAACAAGGATAATATAGCAGTGTTTAAGGCGAAGATGGTACATCCGGCTACCGCCGAGATTTGGCGCGAAATCGAAGCCAAGGCGCAAAGTTTTGCCCAAGACCTGCCCGGCTACATGAAAACCGTTAAGGAATGGCAGCAGGGCAAAGGTTTTTATCACCTTGCCTGGTCGATTCCTGATTCGCTGGGCTCGACGGCATTTGTGTATGCGTTGACGGGTGACGAGAAATGCGCCCGGTTTGCCCGGGCGGTAATGCTGGAGTTGATTACGTGGGACACCTGGAGTGCGCGGGAATACCACACGAAATATAAGTTAAAGGTGGGATTACGGATGGGGCGCATTGCGTTGGGCATGGGCATGGCTTACGACTTAATCTATCCGGCATTGACCGAGGACGAGAGGGCAAGGATAAGAGCAGGCATTTTAAAGCTGGGTATCCAGCCTGTTTACGACGAATATGTAGTGGGTGAAAGAAGGATTTTCCTCTGCAACTGGATGGGGGTGAACGTCGGAGGCGCAGGAGTGTGCGCGCTTGCCATCGCCGGCGACAACCTGCAGAATCCAAAGGAGATGGAACCTTATATCGCAGGGTTCATTGACCGATACAAGGCCTTCATAAACCATACGGTAGGCGTTAATGGTGCCTATGGCGAAGGCGTAAGCTACCTCTCTTATGGATTTGAGGTGGTTCCCTATCTGATGATTGCCGCACGCGAGGCGGCAGGCGTTGATTTCTTCAGGGAGTCCAACCTTCGATGGCTCTGGACCTATCCTGCATATATGATGTCGCCGAGCAAGAAGGGATACGCGAATATTGGCGACTGCGAGTATGTCATGAGAGTAGCTGATCATATCTATTTGATGTGCGCGCAGGCAACTTCCAATAGACATGCTCAGTGGTTCTTCCACAATGGCAAGAATTTCACTGCCGATTCCGGTCTGACTAATTTTATCTTCTACGACCCTGACATCCGACCAGCGCCGCCTGATACTTTGCCGACGTCGCGTTATTTTCCCACTTTCGGCACGGCCGTTTTCAGGACGGGCTGGGATCCTGAAGATGTCCTTTTTGTCTTTCACAGTGGACCGGTTCACACGCATCATCATGCCGCTCGCAACCACTTTATCCTCGAGGCCTTGGGCGAGCCGCTGGCCATAGACATGGGCGATGGCGGCAGGGGTTACACTAATCCGCTCTATAAAACGTATTACCGACAAAGCGTCGCACATAACCTCGTTCTTGTTAATAACAACTCCCAGACTCAGTCGTGGCATCCGGGCGGACAGACCAGCGATTTTGTGGGAAGCAAGTATTACGATTCGGTTGTGGGGGACGCTCACCTTTGCTGTAAGATGCTCTCTGAAAACCGGCGTGAGGTCGTTTTTATTAAACCCCACTACTTTGTCATTTTTGACCGGATGATTTCTTCTAAAGGTCCGGTAGAATTCAACTGGCTCCTGCATGCGATTGGTAAGGGTAACATAACCATTGACGACAATACCGTAACGATCAAAAAGGGTGAAGCGAGGCTTGCGGTGAAGTTCCTGGAACCGGTCGGCTGTAAATATAAAATCCGGGACGGACACGACGCAAAGAGAACAGAAGGTATAGTAGAGACAGAATACATCTCCGTCGATACGCCGACGAAAGTCGAGGAGGGCGAGTTCCTGTGTGTGCTCTACCCCTACAAGAGCGACAGTTCCTTCAAACTCCCGCCGATTTCGAAATTGAGAGCAGACAATGCCCTGGGTGTGAAAATTAAGAGAGACGGAGTGACCGATCAGGTGCTTTTTGCCAGTGAGGGAAAGGTTATAGAGTCGGATGGATTGAGCACCGACGGAACGAAATGCACCCTAAGCCTTGCATCGACGGGGGCTTTCGAGAGGTATGCGATGCATCAGGGGCGATACTTTAGATATAAGGATAAAATGCTGCTTTCTGCAGAAGTCCCGGCAACGATGGCTTTTGGTAGTCTGGAAAAGGACTGTATCTACGGCTTTGCCGATGTTCCTTCTGACACATCCGTTGCCATTTTCGTTTCAGGCAATCCTTTGAGAGTGGAGATAGACCAGGTTATTGCTGACAGAGGCAGTTTCACTTATGATAAGAGAGAGAAGCTTCTCACTCTCGGATTGAAAAGAGGGTCCCATCGGATTACGATTTGGCATGATAAGGGGGTGGTGAGACAGGAAAACGAATTCAATATAGCCTACCTTTTATGTTCTGACCCGTATACAAGTCTTAAACTTAACGTGACTGAAAAGGAGCTGGATGAAGATTTTAAGCGGATAAAGGCGATAGGATTCACTCACGTAACACTTTGGGCCGGCTCGGTATTGAATGAGGAAATTGAGAACGTGGCGCTAATGAAATTGGCTGTCGAGAAGGCGGCGAAGCATGACCTTCGCTGTTATATCTGGTTTTGGACGGCAGGTAAACCGTTGATGTATGGACAGCCCGGCTGGGATGCGCCGCCGATGGTGGATAAAAACGGGAAAGAAGTAAAGTATATGAACATCTGGGATGAGACGTGGCGAAGGGGATTCCTGCGGGATTACCTTCACTGGTTGGGAAAAACGTTTGGTACCTATCCGAATGTGGCCGGTTATGTGGTGGATGAACCGTTTGGTAGTTGGTGGAAGTGGCAACAGTACGGGTACGATGTCCAAATCAGTCGGCAGTTTGTCGCCTGGCTCCGGCAAAAATACGGGGATATTAAAAAATTGAATCGAGAGTGGGATACTAATTACCAGAAATGGATAGAAATTACACCACCGCAAGAGGGCGCGATGAAAAATCCCGAGTGGCGCGACTGGACGGAAGCCCGCCGGCAATTTAGTGTGGATTGGGTAGCGGATATGAATTGCTATCTAAAAGAAGCTCACCCCGGCAGCCGCATTCTGTGGAGCATTACAGCGCGTTATGTGGACAACGCACAGGCGGATGAACTTGCAGATTGTCTGGACTGGGAGCAGATCATTCCTCAAATGGATGCTATTTTAATGGCAAAGTTCCCGACAAAGAAGGGGCAGGAACAATTCATTCCATTTACAAGGGATGTGTTACGGGGATTGAGCCGGAAGCCGGAGGCAGAAGGTGTGGATAAAATCTGCGCCCTGGTCCTGTGGGAATCGAGTTGGGTGTCGAAAATTGACCCGGTGATCTTGCAGCAGGTGCTGGAGTTGGTAGCATCTAATAACTTTAGCCTCTATATATGGGCATGGCAGGGAGCCGACCATCTGGAGAGTTGGGTGGATTTGCAAACTGTCCTGCGAGAATTCATTTATCAAAAGAAATGAAGGAAAAAGACGATGATGAGGAAATTATTGTTGGCTGCCTTCATTTGGGTGAGCGTGGTGGAAAGGTCATCCCCGGCTGATATGCCAAACAGGGATAAGAACCCTGGTAAAGAGCCCCTTGCCGATGATACGTTCCATGCCCGATGTGATTTTGCCGGTGATTTGCTTCAGATTTGGGTCTCGGAGTTGGTCATAATCAGCAGAAGTAACAGCCGAACGGATTTCATCTTTTATCTCATGGGAATGGCGGATGATGGCTTTATCCAGGATGCTGTTTTTATCCGGGCAGGCCTTGACATAGGCACTGATGGTTACAATAGTACGGCTACGGAAGGTAAGCCAGCGTTCACATTGCATATTTTCGCACAGGAGCAGTTCATCGGAACCTGATGAGGAATTCGAACGATAACCCTTCCTCCAGGAAAACTCATCCACCTTATCCCGCGGCACAGCCCAAAAGAGAAGGAAAATACCGAGGATTAGAAGCAAGGCGGCGATTCCCTTGCCGGTTCTATTGTTTTTCCTGGGCATGGTTTTTTCCTTAATTACTGGAGTTTTGCAAAAGTCTTGTTAATTAGTAACCATCCACCCAATATTTGGTGAAATCGGTATATATTGTAATATCGGACGGTTGAAAGCAATTTCTTGAGTCAATTGGCAAACAGGATTACAGGATAAAAAAGTTTAAATGGCTACGAATATGATATTAGAATTAAGTATGGGAATAGTTGTGCCGATGAATATAATGCTAACAACTTTTTCATTATTGAGACATGGGCATGTAAGCTATACCGCTTTCATGCCCTATTTTTTGGTTCCAGCTACTCCGAGTTGACGCCAGCGTCAAAAGTTTAGCTCGACCACGATATCAAACTGGGATCGTGTATTTCAGTGGTCGTTCGGCACTTCTGGCAGAGATGTCCGAGCTGGAAAAACAGAGATATTACAGAGGAATAACCACCTTATATTTAAAAAAACTTGACAATAATTGTAAAATAAAGGTAATATAACATTCTGAAGTTAATCATATTAGACGCCAGCAAAAACAGAAGATGCGGACGGGACGTCCGCGGTATATTCAGAATACAAATTCCTATGCGATTAAATTAAGGAAGAAATTATGAAAAATAAAACAACATTTGGAGTTATTGTCGGGACAAGAGGTTTTTTTTCGCCACAACTTGCCGCCGAAACCCGCAGGCAGCTACTGGCCAAGCTGGATAAGTTGGGATATGAATATATCATTTTACCCGACGACGCCACCAGAGATGGAGCAGTGGAAACCCTTGCGGACGCGGAGAAGTGCGCGGACCTGTTTAAGAAAAACAGTGATAAGATACAGGGGATTATTGTCAGTCTGGCCAATTTCGGGGACGAGTTGGGTATTGTCAATACCCTGAAACTCGCGAAATCAGACGTTCCGGTTCTGATACAGGCCTGCGATGATGATCTTGATAAAGTAGATGTAGCCCATCGGCGGGATTCCTTCTGCGGCAAACTTTCGGTTTGCAATAACCTGTACCAATACAATATCCCATTTACAGACACGACCTATCATACCTGCGCAATAGAAAGTGATACCTTCACCAAAGATATTGAATTTTTCGCCAGTATGTGCCGGGTAGTGTGCGGCATTCGCAATGTTAGAATAGGCGCGATCGGGACCAGACCAGCAGCATTTCAGACTGTGAGGATTAGTGAAAAACTTCTGCAGGCATCGGGTATTACCGTTGTTCCGGTCGATCTGTCGGAGATTATTTTCGCGGCACAGAAACTTGGCGACGACGCTTCGGATGTTGCTGAAAAACTTAAGCAAATTCGAGACTATGGCACTATTCCATCCTATATCAAGGAGGATAATATCCTGAAACAGGCGAAATTGTCGGTAGCTCTCGAAAACTGGATTGTGGAGAACAATATTCAGGCAGCCGCTATCCAATGCTGGACCTCCATACAAGAAAACTATGGATGCGCAGCCTGTCTTTCGATGAGTATGATGAGCGAGAAACTACTGCCCTGCGCGTGCGAGGTGGATATAGGCGGTGCTCTGAGTATGTATGCCCTGGCACTGGCTACAGGCAATCCCTCGGCAATTCTGGACTGGAATAACAATTATGGTGATGATCGGGATATGTGTATATGTACCCATTGCAGCAACTACCCCAAAAGCTTTATAAAAAACCCAATCGAAATATCAAATCTGGATATTCTGGGAGAAGCGCTCGGCGCGGAAAAATGTTTTGGAGCAGTTAAAGGCAAAGTGGCGGCAGGAGCTATGACTTACTGCAGGATTTCCACCGACGACACCAATGGTAAAGTAAGGGCTTATGTGGGCGAAGGCGTGTTCACCGACGATCCCTGCGATATAGCCGGAGGCGTAGCGGTTTGCAGAATTCCACGGCTACCCGAATTGATGAAATTCCTGTGCAAAAACGGATTTGAACATCATATAGCTATGGTACGGTCGCATTGCGCCGAGATAGTCGCGGAGGCCATAAGCACTTATATGAAATGGGATATTTATCACCATAACTAATTAGTTTCTGTTGCGGAAACACCTCTCTGAAATACAGAAAGGT
>DAOWIP010000592.1 GCA_030640865.1 Sedimentisphaerales bacterium
AGCAAACAAAAGCATAGAACTGCACAATTGCGAGAAAGCGAGGTAATACGTACGCTAAATAAAAATCCCTGACTATAAATTCATCAAGAATTATCGTACTCGCTGCGCGCCGATGCCGCCAAAACCCAGGCATACGAACCCAATTAGCCGAACCTGATCGATCAAAAAAGCATGCAACATTTAACTGGTGCCGAGCCAATGACTTACACATGACAGTGCCATTAGTGTCCGGTACTTTTTTTGGGCAGCAAAGCTGGACCAGGAATAGTTATTCGGATTATCAACGATTTCGGCGTGTAAGGGATTGGCTTCGATGTATCGCAGGACGGTTAAGTAATGGCTGTCGCCCTGGACAGGAAAGCTTTTGTAGCCGCCTAAGGTTATTCGTTTTGGTCTGCCCATGCCGCAAGAATAACGGAAAAACAAAGAAAGTCAAGAAAAAAGGTACCGGACACCTTTAATTCACACTGTTGCACTTCAGATTAAAATTCAGGCTTGCAAAAAACAAGGAAATGAGTTACAATAACCATCGGCATCATCGGTTAGGCTTCAGACGCCCATTGACAAGCAAAAGATAACGAAGAAAACTAAGGGGCACAAAATGGGTAAGAAAAGAAGAGGTCGTTAATGGATTTAAGGGAGAGAAAAAGTATGCGCCCAATGTTCGGCCAAAAAATCACCGGATACCTTTAATTTATATTGTAGTTGTGCGCAATGACATCGGAATTGACGCATTGATAAATATGTATGCGAAATGTATCATAACCAGTATACATTTTTCTACGACTGGGTTTACAAAACGCCGAAAAACTATAGTGATCAGGTTTGTAATGGGGACTTATCGAATGGATTCAACTATAGCCACCGAAATATTTTCTGAAAGTGAATGGGACGTACTTGTGAACGAACTTTCTTTATCCCCAAGGCAAAGCGAGATAATTCAGTTGCTTCTCAATGGTCATTCCGATAAACAAGTTGCCACGGAATTAGATATAGCAGTGCCAACAGTTCGCACACATCTTAGCCGGCTTTTTTCAAAATTTAATCTCCAGGATCGTAACGAACTTATTCTTCACGTCTTTTGCCATTTTAGGAAAAGATGCCGAACAAATGGAAATTGGAAAGGATGCCCTGTTTGGCTGTCTCGTCACGGCTAAATTTACTTCTGGTGATTTTTCATGGATTCATCAAAGCCTGTCAGCTTAATTGGTATAATTGGCAACGATGACATCATAATTGCCGAATTGAAACATTTTTGATTATAGGACACAATAGGTGAAGGTTGAGTTGCTCAAAAGGATTAGAGCCGCATGTGAAGGAGACACAAAGTCTGCTGAAAAAACAGGTCATTGTCGTCAATGACATCAGCATTAACGTCTCGAAAAGATTGGAGGTATAAGACATAATGGGATTGCGGCAGGAGTAATTCTTTTGAAAGTAATACGAACCTGATGTGAGGAAGATTTAGGCGGTGGGGTGTGGTTAGCCGCAACGTGTAGGTATTCCTGAATCCTCACGGTTTTTTTTCTCTAACCGGAAAATGTATTTGTTTAGCGGGTTATACACAAACAAAAGGAGTGAAAGAATATGGAAACAAAAAGAGTAAGAGTAGCTGTGCTGCTTGGCGTGGTCGTGCTGCTGGCAGCGGGATCGGTGTCCCAGGCGGCTATTCAGTCAATGAGCGCGACCGATTTGTCCACCTCGTTCACCGCGGATGACGGCATGTTGTCGATTTTAGACGACGCGGACATTGTTGTCGAGAACACGCTTGGACAGCAAACTACATATACGCAAGGTGAGTTTGACTTGAGTTCGTCCCTGCAAGTCGATACTTCCTCAGGCGGTATAGCCAGCGGGTCTTTTGCTGGTGGATATCTTTCGTTTGCGGATAGCGATGATAATGTGCTGCTCATAGGCAACATTCTTTGTCTTGATCTATCCGAGGTTTTTGACGGGTTGCTCGTTGCGCAGGGTGAAGTCGAGATTACAGGAGGAACGCTTGAGTCCGATTTTGTTTTCCCTTACGGCGACATCGTTCAGATTACATTTGACGTTAGGCCGTCTTCCATTAGTGATTTCTCCGCTGATTTTATAGCCGGTTCAACTGTAATTGTTATGCCGGTGCCGGAGCCGGCGACAATTTGTATGTTAAGTTTAGGCGGATTGAGCCTTTTCCGTAGAAGAAAAAGTGCGTAAAAAACAAAATTTGTCGGGTTAGGAGATAAGAAATGACGCAGTTGCCAAAAGTTCGAAAAACGGTGCAAAAATAACCACCGCGCTCCAAAATCAAGGGGTCAAAGAACTTTTGGCGCTGGCGTCATTTCACAGAGGTGTGCCTGCACAATCTTCGGCATTGAACCCGGCGAAATTATATTAACTAACCACTAAGTTAAGTTTCGCACTTTTTATCGCAAAAATTGCATTCCAACAGGGCCTTTATACATGTTGGGTATTTTTATGTCGTTTCGAGTAACGATCCGAACATAACAAAAACACCGTCGAGGCTACAAAAGGCCCTGCCCACCGATTAGGGCAGAAAGCTAATCAAGAAAAAGTACGAAAGTACACCACTAACAAACTGTTTCTGTCTCCACGAGGAATTAAAGGTGTCCGGTACTTTTTTTGGGCAGCAAAGCTGGACCAGGAATAGTTATTCGGATTATCAACGATTTCGGCGTGTAAGGGATTGGCTTCGATGTATCGCAGGACGGTTAAGTAATGACTGTCGCCCTGAACAGGAAAGCTTTTGTAGCCGCCTAAGGTTATTCGTTTTGGTCTGCTCATGCCGCAAGAATAACGGAAAAACAAAGAAAGTCAAGAAAAAAGGTACCGGACCCCTTTAATTTCCGATCAGATTTTTTAGCTCACAGGGATCATTTTCAATATCGTATAATTCTTCGAAACACACCCTGTCCGGCTGCTCCTTATCATAGGTTCGAATATACTTGTATTTGCGGCTCCTTATCGCGTAAAGAGGCCAACTCCCAAGTTCCGATTTCGGTGCCTCATAGAAAAAGCTCTCTCGAGTAAAACCGGTTTTCCCTTCAAGCACCTCCAACAGTCCCTTTCCATCCATATTGCCGGGGATCGCCACCCCAGCCATCTGCAAAATAGTCGGTGCGACATCAACATTCAGCACCATCGCGTCAGACCGCTGCCGCTTGACAGTTCCACCAACTGCGAACATCGGAACACGCATGGATTCCTCATAAGGCAGCACCTTGCTCGTAAAGCCATGCTCACCCATAAACCAGCCGTTGTCCCCCATAAAAATCACATAGGTATTCTCGATGTCTTTGACAATCTCATCGACCAGCTTCCCAAGCGACTTGTCCATATCCGTGATCGCAGCATAATATTTCCGGTAATGCTTCTGTATCCCTTCCGGCTTTCCATATCCGTACATCTGCCCGCGTGACCGGTTCCGATTATCTTTCAAATAAGG
>DAOWIP010000596.1 GCA_030640865.1 Sedimentisphaerales bacterium
AATAAATTTCATGGCTACGCACGGGCGAGGGATGATATGTCTGTCGCTAACAACCGAAAAGTGCGATCTCCTGCAACTTCATCCGCAGACCGGTTACAATACGGCCCCCCTGCAAACGGCGTTCACCGTAACGATCGACGCGGCGGCAGGCGTTACAACAGGCATTTCGGCGGCTGACCGTGCCCGAACGGTACAGCAGGCAACCCGTAACGATTGTCGGCCTGGCGATCTGGTACGGCCAGGTCACATATTCCCACTACGGGCACGCGATGGAGGTGTGCTGGTTCGGGCAGGCCAGACCGAAGGGTCGGTGGACCTGGCACGTTTGGCGGGACTGAAACCAGCAGGGGTAATTTGTGAGATAATGAATCCGGACGGGACGATGGCACGGGTACCGCAGTTAATCGAGTTCTGTAAAAAACATAACCTGAAGATGACAACAATAGCGGCCCTGATCGAATATCGAATGCAGCGGGAAACACTGGTCAAACGAATTGAAAGCGTGGATTTGCCGACCGACTGCGGAGTGTTTCGGCTGATCGGATACGAAACATTAGTAGATAACAACACGCACCTGGCGCTGTGTAAAGGTGATGTGGGCAAAACGGACAAAGACGGCAATGTAATCACGCAAAAAGATACCGTTCTGGTACGAGTGCATAGCGAGTGTCTTACAGGCGATATTTTTCATTCGCGACGCTGCGATTGCGGTGATCAACTGCATGAGGCGATGCGCCGGATAGAGAAGGCCGGTCGGGGCGCGATTATCTATCTGCGGCAGGAAGGCCGGGGGATCGGACTGGCGGCCAAGCTGCACGCCTATCATCTGCAGGACGTGGGGATGGATACAGTACAGGCCAATGAATGGCTGGGCTACGAGGCGGACAAGCGTGATTACGGTGTCGGGGCACAAATCTGCCGCGAACTGGGACTGCACAAAATAGAAATAATGACCAATAATCCCATCAAGACCAATCGTCTGCAGGTATATGGTATCGAAGTGGTTAAACAAATACCGATAGAAATACCGACCACCGAACATAACCGTCGTTATATGAAAACAAAACGCGATAAAATGGGGCATTTGCTCCGCGACATATAAAAAAGGTAACCGTTCACGCTTTTTACAGGTTACTTTCTTTCGCCCCTTTGGGGCTTTAAGAGTTGTTGTCGCAACTCTTCCGGGGGCTTACGCCCCCGGTTATGCGCTCTTACGGCCCTTCGGGCCTAATAAGGAGAATATCCCGTGAACAGTTACTATATATCACGTTTTCTGGTTTATGTAATAATTTTTACATATTCACTTGGCGGGTGTCAGCATATCCCCCTAAGCTCGAAAAAAGAGGTCGCTATACGACCGGAGCAGGGATTTCAGCCAACAAAGGTGATTCTACAGGCATCGTTCACTCATATCGTCCCAAAACAAACAAAAGCGAATCAGGCAGGGCAGATAGAAACATACGTAAGGCTGACGGACCAGTTCGGCGATTCGCTAAAGGCACTGGGGCGATTCCATTTCGAGTTGTTTGAATATCGGCAGGCAGCCTCCGACCCGCGGGGCCGACGCTTTTCCATAAACGGGGTTCAGAAGTTCGACCTGACTGAAATTAACGCCAATCAACAGCACTGGGACAGTATAACAGGTAATTATCGATTCACTCTGAAACTGCCCGGTGTGCCGGATGGGCCGCCGAAAACAGTGGCGATGCAGGTTACCTTCTCGGCCGATTCCGGTCTTCGGCTGGAAGGAATTCTGGTCGTAGCACAAAGAAAATAACTGGTAACCGTGTTATCATCACTTAGAGCAGTTTCAACTCTATGAATTTTGCACCTTCTATCGGGTTGTCGCTTTAACTACTCAACGCCATCGAGCCAGTAGTTCGCAAAGTCTGCAAAATCTATCATATCAACCTTATTGTCGTAATTAGTATCAACCGCTGAGTATTTTCTCAAGAGCGGACATATCTGGTCTTCTTCAATATTCCAGACGGTTATCAAATCCCACCCGGCATCTAAAAATGTGCTTACCGTTTTCATCTCAGCGGTGGTCTTGCCTGTTCCGCCGGCACTGGTGCTTTGGCCGGAAGTTTCCGTATCCCAAAAGCAATCGTTGACGGTGCCATCATAATCGATTCCGCACAGGCCGCCGACATTACTCCCTCCTGTAACCGAGCCGCCGGCATAGCAGTTGCTTATGGTGCTGGTTTGATTACCTCCGCACAGGCCGCCGAGGTTGTAAGAACCAATAACCGAACCGGTGGCATAGCAGTTGATAATGGTGCTATTGATATTGTGTCCGCATAGGCCGCCAACGCCAGATACTGCTCCATCGGCATATCCAGTGGTATAGCAGTTGCTAATGATGCCGTCTTCATTGTATCCACACAGGCCGCCGAGATAAGAACTGCCTGTAACCGAACCGCTTGAATGACAATTGCGGATGATACCATGATTTCGCCCACACAGACCGCCGAGATAATAAGAACCATCCACCGAACCAGTGGCATAGCAGTTGGTGATTGTGCCGTTTTGATTGTATCCACACAGACCACCGAGAAAA
Source organism: Sedimentisphaerales bacterium (assembly GCA_030640865.1). Lineage (GTDB taxonomy): Bacteria > Planctomycetota > Phycisphaerae > Sedimentisphaerales > SM23-30 > DAOVXR01. The sequence goes on from DAOWIP010000596.1 coordinate 2,561, forward strand.
TAAGAATAATCCACGCTGATGACATTGCAATCTTTTATGCCGAGATTTTTGACTTCTGCATCAGAACCATAAATTTTGCCGAACAGGCCGAGATAACCATTTAGATCCGCGACGTTGTCGATGCTGAGATTGCTGATTGTATGGTTATTACCATCAAAGATACCCGTGAACACCGTGCCCTGAAAATGATTGTAAGAACCTGAAGTATTCGGTGCGATGACGGCGTTGGGATAAGTTATTCTGCCGCTTAGAGCCGGGTCAAGGTCTATATCGCAATCAAGCCTGGTACAATCATCCCAGTAATTCGGATCAGAGGCAAACTCATCAAAATCATCGAAATCCTCTATCAGATATGGATAAGCCTCCGAACCATCGGTCAGCGGCTCAGTACCTGCCCCCATATCACCGTTAACAGCAAAAACTGTAGTTGAAAAAACTGCCGATATAATCGCTGCTGTCAATACTGTAATACTTTGTCTTCTCATCACTCCTCCTCCTTAAAATTTCCATTAAAACCAAACAACAACTCAAACATCTTAACTCCCATCCTACAATAACAGATAAAGACCGTTAAAACAAGCAAAAACTGTACCTATGGCGGCAATAGTACCGAACACACTAAAACTAATTTGTAACCGTTCACGCTTTTTACGGATTGCTTTCTTTCGCCCTTTCAGGGCTTTATAGTCAAACGGCGGGCGTGGTCCGGCCGACTTAAGAACCCCCGCTTGACAGCAGGGGCTGGTAAGACAACTCAAAAATAGTATCTTACCCGCAATTCTATTCTGTAATCATTCAGTTTTTCCCCGAACTCAGTATATGAGTCCCCGACAAGAAAGGTTGTTTTCAGTCGAAGGCCCAGATTTTTGACGCCGGTGTACGATAATTCGGGGCCAACGGAAAGGCTTTTGTCATCGATGTTATATATTCCTGTTAGTGAGGGCGTAAAATATAATATATCAAACGGCTCTTTCTGACTGGCGCGTAAATAGAGATAGTCTCTCATGGGATTTTTTCTGTTGTAATTTCCTCCAGCGGCGTTCGATGCTTTTTTCAAAAGAGAATCGTCGCCTGAAGTAAGATACGTATCGTAACCGGTGTCTATGAACGAGAAGTAGTCTGTCATTTCGCTCTCAGCAAAGCCTGTCGCATCGTGAAAATACTCACAGATATATGTTGTGTCTGATTTGGTCAGGTATCGGAGGCCAAGCAGATAGTTTGTTGCATCATATTCCTTCTTAAAAACAGTTCCATCACTGTCGATAAATCTTTTTTCATAATCATTGATGAATGCGAACTCCCCGTGT
>DAOWIP010000392.1 GCA_030640865.1 Sedimentisphaerales bacterium
ATTGTCTTTGCGTGTATTTTCATCCGCGAACAGCAGGTGATAATCCATACAAAATTGGAGTTTTTCGCACGGATTGCACGACCATCCCGCGGCAACCCGATGCAGGTTGGTAGCTTCCGCTATACGGGTCTCGCCTGCGAAGGAATAGATATAATTTTCACTCCAGCGCGGCCAGCGAGCCCACAACGGATCGAATTGTTCATTAGTCGAAGTACTCGGATCGTCTCCGGAGAGATACTCATAATCGGCATGGAATTCCGTCTTTTTCGCGTCATTAAGTTTGTAACCCAACCGGCTGTTGAACCCGAACGCACAAAGGTCGGCGTATTCTAAACCACCGGTTCCGTCCCAGTCCATAGTCTGTTTATGGCCCAGTTCCTGAGCGAACTCGGCCCGGTAGTTCCAGTTCTCATCGACCGCACCGGCTACACGGGCACCGAACGCGTAAATATTCGACTCATTGGACCACGAATGTCTCGAACCATTATCATCGGTAACATGTGAATCTCTTTTATAGATAAAGTAACCGTCCAACTGTCCCTTCGGGACAATGTCTTTATTCGTCCAGTAGAAAATACCGCCAATCTCATCCTGGTCGGTCAGGCCCCTGACGCGTTCCTGATCGTTAAACGGTTCGATTGTTTCATCGGCCTCGCTCTGCTGATTGATAAATATGAAGTCGAGCGCATTGCTCTCGTCTAATTTATATTTGAACCGGGCCGCGTCGAAGAAGATTGTCCGGGAACCGTCTTCCGGCGTCCCGTCCAGAACCAGCCACGCGTTCCCCAGGATAATATCCTGACGACCCAGGGTTACATCCAGCGGCATATCCATAAAGTTCTTCATCTTTATATACAAACGGTCGAACAGCGCCTCGTCGAATTCGATATTCGAGTCCTTGTTGGCAGCGTGTGGCTCGCAAATATTTCGCCATTCCCACATCAGCCGGGTATTGATCTCTAAATTCTCATCGAGAGTGAACACACCCCACGCCCGTGAGCGAAACCGCTGGAAATGATAAACATGACCGGGAATATCCTTACTCAGGGTAATAATATTATCGGAATAGATTTCCCGCAAACGCTGATCGAAACCCCAGGACAACCAGTCTGTGGGGTTCTTGACTTCATCGACCCATTTATGCTTTTCCGGGCCTTCAGCCGTTTTTCCGGTATACGTCTTGAGCCGCTTGTCGGCCTTTTCCTGTGCATCGGCCGCCAGGTTCAACACAAACACTGCGACCATCACACAAATTGTTACCTTCAGAAACTTCTTCATAGACATAATCTTCTCCAAAATAAAACCACATTCCTGTTAGACAACTTTGTCTGTTACATTTACATTTTCCATTCTACACCAAAACTATTATATTAAACACGATCAAATCATGATTATTTTCAGTAGGGCGCGATGTATCGCACCATTTGGCCCGGCCCCTGCTGTTAAGTTTTGTAGGGTGGGGTCCCACCCCACGCGGTTTTCTTAATCCGCGCAATCAGTGTAATCCGTGGTTAAATATCTTCTGGCTTCTGGCTTCTTTCTTTTTTCTTCTGGCTTCTGAATTCTGAATTCTGGATTCTTCTTTACGTAGTTAAACTATCTTTGGTTGCGGATGGGTGGCACCTTTCTGTATTTCAGAGAGGTGCTCCTACCCCTCAAAACACTTCTTTAAGTGCTCTTCACCTGACGCCTTCGTCAACATACTAACTACAATCGCCGCGATGATGGACAAAGGCAGAGCAATTACTATAGGATCGACCACCGGCCAGTTATGATGACCTGCCAGAATACTGTCCTTTTCGGTGAACAGGTGAACTAATCCGATAGCGCCGGCTTCCTTGGCCTTGACGAACAACAGCCAGAAAGCCGTAACCACAAACCCCACGACCATCGAGGCAATCGCTCCCTTCCGGGTCATCTTCCTGAAAAACAGTCCGCCGACAAAGGCCGGCAAAAACGCCGATGCGCACAGGCCGAAAAATATCGCTGTAGCGCGGGCAATGATGTAACCACCCCGCGCATAGTGGCTGATTATAACCGCCATGATAATCCCGACAATAATGCCGATCCGCGTAATGCTGATACCTTTGCCGTGTGCGCCGGTTATCTGCTCATAGACGTCCCGCCCTATGCTCGTGCCTAATGCGTGGAACTGGCTCGAAAGCGTACTCATCGCCGCCGCCAGTAGTGTCAGCAGAAACAGCAGCCCGAACCACTTGGGCATTGCCGAGGTAATATAAGTCGGGATAATCTGATCGGGATTGCCTTTCGCGTAAACGATCGAGATACTTCGACCCTCAACGACCGAAACGGCTTTGCCTTCGACTGTGGCCTTGCCGATTTCGCCTTCGCTCAGCACCACTGGTGCCGCCGCTGCGCTGCCGTCCGGTTTGATGATGTCTGTCCAATCACCCGATTCGCTTTTCTTCATCAACTGTAATACCGCATGTCCTTTTTCTTCGCTGATTACCTTCACTACTCGGCCGGTGAAAGCCTTACCGTGCTGAGCAAAAAAGGCGTTTGACAGACTGCCGACCGTAAAGGCGACGCCCGTCATCACCATAATAAATATCCCGCCGATCAGAACCGCTCGGTTGAGTTCTCTTTTGCTCTTGACTGTCATAAATCTTACGATCAATTGCGGCTGGGCCAGCACACCTACTCCGACGCCCAGTGTGATTGTCGAAACCACAATCCACCACAGACTATGTTTTAATTCACCGAAGCCGAACAACGGCATTGTCGTCCAGCCCGTGTGACCTATTGCCTTAAGTTTGTCTGGAACAAGATCGGCCATCCCCGTAAGGTACTCATGGCCGCCGACAACACCACCTACTTTCATATATGTATATCCCAGCAGTATCATCATCCCGATAAACATAACCGAGCCTTGCAGGGCATCGGTGTACATCACACCTTTAAGGCCTCCCACGGTAACATAAATCGCTATGATTGCGCTGAACACCAACAGGGCTACGGTATAATCGATATTAAACTGGGTGGCGAGAAACTCACAACCACCGATCAGTACCGCCGCTGAGTACAGTGGAATGAACAGAAAGATAATCAATCCCGCGAATATCTGAATCCCCTTACTCTGAAAACGCCGCCCCAGCAATTCGGGGAACGTATGGGCGTCAAGATGATGACCCATCCGTCTGGTCGGCGGTCCCAGGAAAACGAAGGCGATAAACACTCCCACTAATATATTACAGAATGTCAGCCACAGAAGGCTCATACCGAACAGCCCCGCCACACCTCCGAAGCCGACTATCGCGCTTGTGGAGATGAATGTCGCTCCATAGCTGAGCGCCATCACGAATGGGTGCACATCTCGACCCGCTATCAGAAAATCCGCAGCCGTCTTGGTGCGCCGATAACCCAGCCAACCAAGATAACCAACCACCATCAGATAAACCAGAATAACTACAATTTCCACAATACCAAGAGTTTGTGCTAACATAGACTGTCTCCTGTTTTTGGAGTCTTTACTCGACTGAATCCAACAATTAACCCAATCATTTAATCCTTATTCCTTTTGACGGCTCCGCCAAAAGTGCCGAACGACCATTAAATCGATCCTGAATAATACTCATTGGGTATATCTTCTGTCTTTCTCACAACCCACAATCGTGCCGTAGGCAGATTCGCCGAGGCGAACTCACAACTTATTTACTACGATTACAGTTCTTCCTCGACCTTTTTTTCTTCTTTGGCCCATTCGAGGTCTTCCTTGCTCACCTCGACCTCGCCGCGATTCCAGTTGATTAAACCATAAATCACACACAACGCTGCGCTGAGGATACATAGAAGGTATGCCAGGGATACATATTTGTCTTCGATTCCCAACATTGCTAACATAATCGGCTCCTTTCTCAATATTTAGCCATATCTTATGACCGTTAAGCCTTTTTTGGAACCATAACCTGCTGATACCAATAAGGTTATATGCGACATTATACGCCGAAAGCAATCGCCCATTGGTCTCTACAAGAATAGTTCCGATATGCCCGATATGGGCTTTTTTCGTTATAGACCTTATTTGTCTATCAGAATTTCCTGCCGGTTACAATAAAAAATAGCAAAATTTAACAAAAATGTAACAAAAAAGTCACATTTAAAGCAATTTCCAGTACTGAAAACAACATTTCAGCGTTGTAGCCCGGGCCGTGCCCGCCATTTACTCTAAAGGGGAGGCACACTCCGTGTGGCGATAGATGGCGTAGGGACAAATCGGCTGCTAATATGTAAGTCCCGTAGGGACGTCCGGATAATTCAATGCGAAACAATATTTATATTGTCCATCCGGCTTAACAGGTACCGCAGGGGTGTTTTTTGTGTTTTGCCGCGGTTGCATTAAAATCGCGTTAATCCGCCGCCGATAACAACAATGATAGAACCAATATATATCTTAAATGGCATAGGAATTTGCATTTTGAATGTACCGCAGCCGTCCCGGCTGCATCTTTAACCTTTGCTGGCGAAACGCCAGCGGTACAAAGTCCCCGCCGAAGGCGGTTAATTAAAGGCAAAGCATGGAGCAGGACAATTTTTCATCTTTCGAGGACTGGTCGGGCGCTGAGGAGCGGATTGATCGGGCGCATGAGCATTATGACAATGGGCGAATGCAGGAGGCGTTGCGGGAGTTGCAGGACGCCATCGAGATCAATCCTGCCAATGGCAACTGGCATTTCAACAAGGGACTGGCTCTGGACACGCTTGGGCGCTACAGTGA
>DAOWIP010000461.1 GCA_030640865.1 Sedimentisphaerales bacterium
AAGAGCACCTCTCTGAAATACAGAAAGGTGCCACCCAAAATATTTCTATTTCAGAGACTGGGCACCCGGCGCCATTTCCGGCGGCGAGGATCATACACTTGTACTCACGCAAAATAAAACAGTATTCTCTTGCGGGGCAAATAGTTTTGGACTACCATATGCGTAATGCTGATGGTGATGTCCTGGTTCAGGGACAAGTTACCCCGAGTGTAGATGGACTGACTGAGATGTTTATGAAATTGGAAGCCCATACCATACATCCAATACCTGATTATCTGATAACAAACAGATTGATAAAAATAATGTACTGAATAACGAAATATTTATTATTGACAAAGGTCGTTCCATATCAGGGTGGGCCTATGGCCCATGCGTTTATTGGCTGGGTGGCAATGCTTGTACAAGAGATTGGTATATGAAAATTATTTTCCTGGGCAGTGGTGATTTTGGCAGTGAGACTCTTAAGTGGCTGGTGCGATCGGAGCATGACATCCTTGAGGTGGTAACCCAGCCTGCTCGACCTGCCGGACGGGGCCGAAAGGCCCAACCAACCGCCATTGCCGCGTTGTCGGCTGGCTTCGGTTTGTCCTGCCGTGAAACAATCGATGTGAACGATACGTCGTTTGCCGAACATGTTCGGCTGCTGCGGCCTGAAGTGCTGTTGGTCATTGCTTTTGGCCAATGGGTCGGCTCGGAGTTATTGAACCTGCCCGGCTGCCGGGTCATTAATCTGCATGCCTCACTGCTGCCGAGATACCGGGGAGCGGCGCCGATCAACTGGGCGATCATCAACGGCGATCAGCAGACCGGCCTTACCGTGATTGAGTTGAACGATGTTTGGGACGGTGGGAATATTCTCGGTCAATGCGCAACTGATATTCAGCCTGGGGAGACAGCCGGCGAGTTGCATGATCGACTGGCCCTGATGGGGCCGAATCTGGTCGAAGATGTGCTCGAAGGAATAGCTCATGGAAGCGTTACTTCTATTGTCCAGGACGAACAGATTGCCTGCCGGGCGCCCAAATTATGTAAATCAGACGGGGCGATTCATTGGGACCAGCCTGCCGAGCGGATTTGCAATCTTATACATGGTATATGGCCCTGGCCGGGCGCGTTTTGTTTTTTGGAGCATTCAGACAAGAAAAAACCGGAGCGTATCAGCCTGGCCCGTGCCGAGGTTATTTCCGATAGCTGTCCAAAACCATCAGCGGGGACAACTGTTTTACCGGGCACTGTAGCGGACGATTTGAGTATCTATTGTGGTTCGGGCCGTCTGAAACTATTACAGGTTCGCCCGGAAAACGGGAAGCTGATGGACTTTGCCGCCTTTGTCAACGGCAGACACTTGAAACCAGGCGACCTGTTCCTGAATGGTTGATATTAAGCAACCTGAATCAACAATTAATGTCCAGAAAAAATCATATCATATTAAACAACGATTGCGCCCGGAACATTGCGGTAAATTGCCTGTTGGCTTTTGAGCGGGACCGCGCACGTATTCAGGATACCCTTGATTTGATATTCCGCCGATGTGAGATAGACTCACGCGAACGGCGGTTGGCCCAGGAATTGGCCCTTGGTACTTGTCGCCGCCTGATTACTCTGGACTATTTGATTAGCTGTCATAGTAAGCGTCCGCTCAGGCGGATTGAGCCGATAGTATTGCAAATCTTACGGGTGGGGTTGTATCAGTTTATATATCTGGAGCGTACACCGGTCTTCGCGGCGGTTCATCAGGCGGTTCAGCAGGTTCGTGCTGCCGGAATACGCGGGGCCGACAGTTTTGTCAATGCGGTATTGCGGTCTGTCCAGCGTGACATTGACGGCCCGGTTACTTCTGATGGCCCAATTCGGCCGCGGGCCACGTTATGGCTGGACGAAAAAAACGGTTGTCAATTCAAGACCGATTTTCTGCCTGACGCGAGTAAGAACCCCGTCAAACACATTAGCCTGGCTCTGTCATATCCGCCCTGGCTGGTAACTCGTTGGCTGAAGCGGTTCGATGAAGAAACGGTGCGGAGTATTTTTATGGCCGGTAACAGTCGCCCGGCATTGACTTTGAGGGCCAATCGCCTGCGTGGCACGGTTTCTGAGTTATTGGAACGATTGAACGAGCAGGGCATCACGGCCCGACAGAGCGGCTCAGCCGTCCAGTTACAGCAGTCGGCTTCGCCTCGGCAACTGCCCGGTTATGAGGATGGGCTTTTTTCCGTGCAGGATTATACTGCGATGTCGGTTGCGCCGTTGTTGGGGCCACAGTCGGGCGAGCGGGTTCTTGATCTTTGCGCTGCCCCCGGCGGCAAAACAACCCACTTGGCGGAGCTGATGGACAATCGGGGTTCTATTGTGGCCTGCGACATTAGTGGTGAGAAACTGACACTTATTGAGGAGAACTGCCGCCGTTTGGGTATAACGATAGTGGAAACCTGCCTGGTGGACGATTTGGATAATCTTATTGAGCGTGATGGTGGCTTCGACTGTGTTCTTGTGGACACGCCCTGCAGTAATACCGGCGTACTGGCTCGGCGGGTGGAGGTGAGACACTGGCTCAAACCAACCGGCTTGCGGGGGTTGGCCCGGAAGCAGATGGAATTATTGAAAAAGGCCGTCCGTGCCGCACGGGATAATGCAAAAATTCTTTATAGTACCTGTAGTATCGATATGTTGGAGAACGAATCTCTTATCCAGGATTTTTTACAAGAGAACCCTTCTTTTCATCTTCTCGAGGAAAAACTCACCTTACCGTGTTCATTCGGGCCGACCTGTAACACGGCTCGGAAAAGCGACGAAGACATTGATTATCACGATGGTGGCTATGTCGCCCTTCTGGTTGAACAATAATAAATTGGGTGGCAGCCGCCGCTTCGCAGCAGGCGAATAAGGTGGATGGTTTCTGCCCATCGGGCATAGTCCGAATAAATGACTGGAATTGGTCCGATTAAATTTTTCCCCTTCTCTCAACCGATAGACCATATAGCTGATAACTATCTAAGGAATTGGGTGGATTTTGGACTCGATGGAAACATTTATTATTCTGGTATCCCTGGCCGCAGCCGCGGCGGGGAGTCTGATTCTGTTGACCTGCATGGCCGGCAAGCGGTCTCAGCTCGTCAAGGCATTCAACATCCAGCAGGAAAGGCTGGAGCGTGAAGCCAGGCTCCAACGGAACAAGGATGCATCTCAGGCTGAAGAAGTTGTTCCAACCCCCGCCGTCTCATAAGCACTTGCCATCCCCTCGCTCTCCGGAAGTCAGGTATTTTTGGGTGCCACCTTTCTGCGCAGCAGAGAAGTGCTTTGTACCGTTCATTCATTAAAGATGTGAACAATTACAGGGTTCTCTTAAATCATCGCAAATTCCTTCTCGTTCACTTCTTCTACTGCCGGCTCATTTTCTTCTGAAGATGATTTCTGACAGGTTTTCAGGAGGATTCTACTATCCGCCACCACGCACCCATTCCCTTCGGAATAGACGATCAGCGGATTGATATCCAGTTCAGCGATTTCCGGATTGTCGCTGAGCATTTGTGACAGTCGCAGCAGGCAGTCTTTAATGGCGTCGATGTCGGAAGGTGGCGTACCGCGTACTCCCTTGAGAATATTGTAGGCCTTGATTTTCCTGATCATAATTTCCGCGCTTACTTCCCACATAGGTGCCAGTCGGAAGGTAACATCCTTTATGGCCTCGACAAACGTACCGCCCAGGCCAAACATACAGATAGGCCCGAATTCGGGATCGCGTACAGCCCCTAAAATAACTTCTACTCCTCGTTTGGCCATACGTTCGATGATAACACCGTCGATTTTCGCTGAGGGATCGAATTTATGGGCGTTTTCAATAATCTCTTTGTAGGCCTTGCGTGCCTGTTCGACCGTCTTGATTTTGAGTTTCACACCTCCTGCGTCGAATTTATGAATAATGTCCGACGAACAGATTTTCATAGCTGCCGGGAAAACAATTTCCTCAGCCGCTTCATCTACCTCGGACTCATTTTTGATAAGGACGCTTTTTAGTACCGGGAACCCGTAGCACTGGAGAATTTCGTTTGCCTCTTTTTCGGGCATATAATAGCTGTCTTTGTCGGTGAGTTTATTACTTATAATCACACTGGCGGTATCGCGATCCGCTGCCATTCTTCGTACTCGCCTTCTGTCGAGCGACATCAGCCCTCCATATCGGGCCATAGCCGCCATACTCCTGACTGCCGACTCTGGGAACGAATAGTTGGGGATATGTTTTTTTTCCAGATGCCTGATACCTTCGGAAACATCGGCAACACCCATAAAGGAGCAGAGCACTGGTTTGTCGGTTTCGGCAGCTACTTGTGGGATTACTTCCGCTGTCTCTTTTATGTCTGTCATAGCCTGTGGGGTAAGAATCACGATAGCGCCATCGACATTGTCGTCATTAAGAATATGACGTAGTGAGCTTTCGTAACGTTCGTGTGTGGCGTCGCCGATGACATCTACCGGATTATTGACACTCGCTGTTGGCGGAAGATTTTCTTTCAATTTTTGTTTTGTTTCTTCGGTGAAGGATGCGATTTTAAGATCGTGTCTTACCGCTGCGTCTGTCGCCATAATACCCGGCCCTCCGGCATTGGTAATAATGGCGATACGATTGCTTCTCGGTATCGGCTGCTGAGCGAAGGCGATAGCCTGGTTGAAAAGTTCATCGATGCCTTCTACTCTGAGGATACCGCTTTGATGAAAGATAGCGTCATAGGCGCTATCGGAGCCGGCCAATGAGCCGGTATGGGACGCGGCTGCTCGTGCGCCCTCGGCGGAGCGGCCGGACTTGATGGCCAACATTGGCTTGCGTGTTTCCCATGTTATCTCTCTTGCGGTCTCGAGGAATTCTCGGCCGTTGGAGATATCTTCGAGGTACATTAGAATTACATCTGTGTCCGGGTCGTCTTTGAGATAACGCAGCAGATCGATCTCGCTGACGTCTGCTTTGTTTCCGAAGCTGATAAACTTGGAGAATCCGACATCTCTGCCTTCCGCGAAATCCAGCACTGCGGTGCACAGTGCTCCGGACTGCGAGATGAAGGCGATATTACCGGGTTTCGGCATTTTCGTGGCGAAGCTGGCGTTCATCCGCACGTCGCCGGCGTTATTGGTAACCCCAAGACAGTTGGGTCCTACGAGCCGGATACCGTGTTTTTTGGCCACTTCTTTCAGTTGATTTTCCAGTTTGATTCCTTCGCTGCCGCCGCCTTCTTTGAACCCGGCTGTTATAATGATCGCGCCTTTGATTTGTTTTTGGCCTGCTTCTTCCAGTACGGAGCAGACAGCCTTGGCAGGCACAATTATAACTGCCAGATCGACTTCGTCTGGTATATCTGTCAGACTTGGATAGGCCTTGACGCTTTGTACCGATTTCGCTCTGGGATTAACCGGATACAGAACCCCTTGATAGCCGCCTTTGAGGATATTATTGAACACAGCAAGCCCTACACTGTTGGGTCGATTGGTTGCCCCGACTACGGCAATTGACTGGGGACTCATTATGGATTCAATGGTTGCTTTCATGCTTTTTTACCATTGCCCTTTCGTATTTATAAACCGATGTATGCTTTCACTGCTCTGTTCTGCCAAACATGGCAAGCGCCTTACCGGTCTTTTCATCGGGGGCGTATTCAATTTTGTATTTTCCACACGCAGTCTTGCGACCTCCTGGGTCAGATTATTAACATCTCCGACCAGATTTTCGATCAGGGTTTTTAGTTCGTGTTCTTGTTCGACTTTAAGCATAAGTCAATTTCCTCCTTTGAGTAGAGTGAGTCTTTAACCCACGAGTTAAGTTAAGTTTGTTACCAGCTCTTGCGCCACAGTCTTCCGAGTACGGTTTTTCCCCCTGCGTTCCTTTAGTAGTGGTTGGCCGGTAGCTTCGGTTACATCGCGCCACAGGTCTTTTTTCGGATCGATACATTTCCTT
>DAOWIP010000404.1 GCA_030640865.1 Sedimentisphaerales bacterium
AGCTGGACGATTCGCCCCAAACATTTCAACACCCGGAGATAAGCGTTCTGAGAACCTGCTATGAAAGCCAAACGCCTTTTACAATTCACGCGGGTATCGGTACGGATGTTATCGATCAGCATCCTTCGTTTGACGGACAGGCCAAGGGCGGCTGTTCGGGGAGGGATTTTCTGATATATTGCCATGGAATTGCAAAATGCGACAGGGGCGCTGTGATACTGAACGTCGGTAGTGCGGTAACCGGACCGGAAGTGCTGTTAAAAGCAATTTCCATGGCGGCAAACATTGGGAAAGTTCCGCGGGGTATCATCACGGCTGATTTTGATCTGCGGATACACAACCCCAAAGAGATGACCAACGAGTCGGCCCAGGAATATTATTTCCGAGATCAGAAAAGCGTGGTTACCCGGGTACCGCAGGCTTTTGGCGGCGAAGGCTATTACATACAGGGCGATCAAAAAAAAACCATACTACTGCTTTATCAAAAGATTATTGAAAGACTATGACAAACATGAAAACAAAACGTGTGAAAGAAATACTGTCCGAGATAAAAAAGGTGAAAATTGCTGTGTATGGCGATTTTTGTCTGGATGCCTACTGGATACTCGATCCGCGCGGCTCGGAAGTGTCGGTCGAGACCGGGCTGCATGGCCAGGCGGTAAGCAGGCATTATTACACATTGGGCGGGGCATCCAATGTGGTCGCCAACCTGGCCGCCCTGAAACCGGAGAGCATTCAGGTGATCGGTGCCGTCGGCGACGACATCTTCGGACGGGAACTGACCCGGCAACTGCAGGGGTTGGGCGTCGATACCGATTGGCTGGCTGTTCAAAAAGAGAACTTCGAAACGGTAACGTTTGGCAAAAGATACCTGGAGGGCGACGAACAGCCACGGATTGATTTCGGTTTCTTTAATAAACGGTCCAGGGAAACCGATGCGAGACTTCTGGCTGACTTGCGCCGGGCTTTGCAGATGGTTGACGCGGTGATTTTCAATCAGCAGGTCCCGGGCAGTATCTCCAACGAGACGTTTATCGAACAGGCGAACGAACTGTTTACTGAGTTCGATGATAAGGTTGTCTTACTGGATTCCCGGCACTTCGGCAGCCGGTTCAAAAATATATACCGAAAAACAAACGATATCGAAGCCGCCCGCATGAACCATGTCGAGGCTCAATTGGATGACGTTATTAGTTTGTCTGATATTAAGCGCTATGCCGAAAATCTATACAATCAATCCAAAAAACCGGTTTTTATCACCCGCGGCCCACGGGGCCTGATGATTGCCGACGCGGAGGGTATCAGTGAAATTTCCGGGATTCAATTGCTGAAGAAACTGGACCCGGTGGGGGCAGGCGACACAATCATTAGCGCTTTGGCTCTATGCCTTGGCGCGGGGATCAAGCCGAGGGAGGCCGCGGAATTCGCAAACTTCGCCGCCGCGGTAACCGTCCAAAAACTATATCAGACCGGGACCGCAAGCGGTGAGGAAGTAATGGAAATCAGCCATGACGCGGATTACATTTATCAGCCCGAACTGGCCGAGGACCCGCGCCAGGCCCGGTACTGGGAAGAAACCGACATAGAATTCTGTTATGATGTGCACTCAATAGCAAGGGGAAATATCAAACACGTCGTATTTGATCACGACGGAACCATCAGCGTTCTCAGGCAAGGCTGGGAACAAGTCATGAAACCTGTGATGATAAGGGCCATTCTGGGCGATCAATACGAAACCGCCGACGAAACTTTATACCACAAGGTACGCAATCGAGTGTATGATTATATCGATCAATCGACCGGCATCCAGACCATCCTCCAGATGGAAGTACTCGTGGAAATGGTAAAGGAATTCGGTATTATTCCAAAGGAAAAGATTTTAGATAAATTCGGCTACAAAGAAATCTATAACAACGCACTCATGGGTATGGTCAATGCACGAATAGAGAAATTCCAAAGCGGTCGGCTCGACCGTAATGATTACACAGTGAAAGGCGCGGTTGATTGGCTCAAGGCGCTGTGTGAAAGAAATGTTACTCTTTACCTGGCAAGCGGCACAGATCGAGATGATGTCTTAAATGAGGCTCGTGTTTTAGGCTATGCCGACCTTTTTAAAGGAGGAATCTACGGATCGGTGGGCGATATGAGCAAATATTCCAAAAAAATGGTTTTTGAAAATATCCTTCGGGAAAACAAACTGAAGGGTTCGGAACTGGCGGTTTTCGGAGACGGGCCTGTCGAGATACGCGAATGCCGCAAGAGCGACGGGATTGCGGTAGGCACCGCCACTGATGAAATCCGCCGGCACGGCCTTAATTCCGAGAAACGAACCCGACTGATAAAGGCCGGCGCTCATATTGTAATACCGGACTTCTCCCAGCCGGACAGACTTCTTGCTCTGTTGTTTCCATGACAATAAATAAAGGGACTACTTCCCTTCCATGTCATATCGAATACGGAGAATCTTCTGAGTGCGGTTACGGACAATGCGAAGGAATTTTTTTGATTGGGAGAAAAAAAAGTATGCCGTAGCAAAAAAGGTACCGGACACCTTTAATTCCCCCGAAAAGAGGTTCCCCCTTGGGCGAGAAGCGATGGATTAAGCAAACAGCGGAGATATTAGACTTGCAATCAACAATTAATAGGCGAGGAAGACCAAAAAAAGAGATTTGACCCCTTTAATTTCCGCAAAGTCGTGGGGGCAAAGAACTTTTGACGCTCGGCTCTGCCAGACAGAATGATACCCATTGGGTATATACTATCGATTTTGGTTTGATCGCTGGTTAAGCCACAGGCGATACAGTTTTTCGACTTCGTCCTTTTCGACCCGCCCGTCCCAAAGGGCCACACCGTAACAAAGCTTAAGCGGTTTGTGCTGCTCGATTTTGAGGGGCTGCTTGTTCAGATTCATAGCGGATGACAGATAAGCGAATGGCTTGGTCATAGTGAACCAGCTTGCCGGATAACGGGGGTTTTCGGGAGGGTCGAACATGGCAACGGTAACAGATTTGCCGTCGGCTTTGGCGGTATAGGCGCACCAACGGGAGCGGACAAGCCGTTCCTCGTCCCGGAAGACCTTGCCCTTTTTATCGTCGGCGATAAAGAAGTCACCGTCGGTGTCCATTGATTGAACAAAACGCATCCCCAGGCCTTGATAACGCGCGCCTGTGATTGTGGCCGTTTTTTTCTCTGCCGACGGTTCCAGGACCGAACGCCAAGTCAGCAGCGATGCGGACTGTCCCTGCACCTTTTGGATTTCAATCGTGCGATATTCCTGGAGCATCAGTTCTTTACTATGAGAATTGATCCAATCGATACGTTCGCAGAAACCGGCTCGGGGCAGACCATCAACCTTATCAACCCACATCTTGGCAATGGAGCGGTGAGCCTGACGGCCTATTGGTTCTGTTTTCTCTCCCCAGAAGCTCACCCCGTCCATAGCTGCCGCGAACATCAGGCCATGATGATGCGGGTGGTCAGGGGGCACATCGCGCAGGATATTCACGCCTGCCGGGGTGAATAATTCACGGACGTAAGGCTTGAACGGAACTTGCTCATACTGATAGCAAAACAGCGAATGATCGGCGGAACAAACCGAAATGGTATTTTCGTTAGTTGTTATTTGGAAGGGATTTTGGGCAAGAGCAGAATTACCCACAGTACAGACTAATGTGCCGATCAGAACGCACAAACTATAACCTGCGCATCGAGTCGAAATTCCGGATCGTTTCATGATGATTCTCCTGTGTAATTTGCAAATAGGTGCAAATAGGGGACAGTCACTAATGGCACTGTCATGTGTAAGTCATTGGCTCGGCACCAGTTAAATGTTGCATGCTTTTTTGATCGATCAGGTTCGGCTAATTGGGTTCGTATGCCTGGGCTTTAGCGGCATCGGCG
>DAOWIP010000415.1 GCA_030640865.1 Sedimentisphaerales bacterium
ACATCACCACGAGAATTTCGACGGTACCGGTTATCCGGACGCCTTAGTGGGCAAACATATCCCGTTTGGCGCCCGTATTCTGGCCGCGGCCGACACCTTTGACGCCATCACTTCAGATCGCGCACACCGGAAGGCAATTTCTCACGATGAAGCACTCGCGGAAATAGCCGCTTGCGCAGGAAAACGACTTGATCCGGAAGTCGTCGATGCCCTTCTTAAAACCGCTACCAACCACACTGAATATTGGCCTCTCAAATCCTCGAAACAATTAGCGTGACAACCGTTTCGGTAAGCAGCTAACGATTATGTCATTCTATCGAAAGTGGGAATCCCCTGTTTAACCCATAGTTTTACCGGAAATTGATCCCGCCTAACCCCCATTTCACAAAAGTGAGCACTATAAAATAAAAAACGACATGACACCCGCTTGTTCGGTCGGGGTAAGAGGTGGGTACGGATGCCATGCCATTTATTTGTGAACGAGACCTCACAGTCCCGCTAATTATTCACTTGCCAAAAAATAAGCAATTCTAACTGATTTCATCCTTATCACGAACTTAGCTTTACTTATATCAGATTTTGACAATCCTGGCAAGAGAAAAAAATAAAATTTTCAAGTTTTCCCCTCCATCTATTTCCGGTTAGTTCATTCAAAGCTTCTTACATATATACGACAAAATTGCTCCTCATCGACTGTCGCCTAAAGCGAAGGTTTCCGGAAATTGGTCAGGCATATATTATTTATACCCATCCCAAGTCGAAATGCCGGCTTCGCGATTTCGTAACTCTAATTGCGATATAAAGTTACAAATCAGTTAGTACGCGGCGCTCATGCCCGCCCCACTGGTATTTTCAGAGGGTAGCTTTAGTCATCGAGCGAGATCAGGCCCTCGCGGATGGCATATTTGACCAATTCAGCCAGATTGTCAAAATTCATCTTTGTCATAATCTGATGACGACAGGCGTCTATCGTCTTTGGACTCTTATGCAGTCTCAGGGCAATTTCCTTGATCGTGTGCCCCGCGGCAAGCAGCCGTAATACCTTGCTTTCCCGATCGGTCAGCAGTTGACGTCCCTGTTCTTCGGATGACAGATTATTTTGATATTCCGTGATGTCTATATGGGAAATCTTGCCGGAAAGATACAGCTTATTCCGCAAAACGGACCTGATAGCAGCATCCAAATCCCGGAAAGCATTGTCCTTGAGGACATACCCCGAAGCCCCCGCCCTGAGCATGCCAATCACATACTGCTTATTAGAATACAACGACAGCGCCACGACCTTGATCTTAGGATTCTCATTAGTGATAATCTTTGTGGCCTCGATGCCGTCCATCTCCGGCATACCGATATCCATAATCACTACATCAGGATGCAATTCACGAGCCAACTCCACCGCCCTGATACCGTTTTCCGCCTCGCCCAGCACCTTCATATCGGACCTGGTCTCGATTAAAGAGCGCAGGCCATCACGCATGATTTTATGACTATCAACTAATAAAAGCCTTATACCCATGAGCGCAACAATCCCATCTCGTTTCCTGCGCCCCTACAAATGAACAGAAAACTATGAAACCTGAACAAAGCAATATCCATAACAGCTAACCGTCCCGATACGGATCAGCAATACTGGTTTTGTTCGAGTTACCAAACAACAAAGACCGACTGATGATTTTTCGTGTTATAATGACAGATTCGCGATTTCTCGCAACATGACCGTATTTTGCAAAAGTCTTGTTTTAAGAAAACCTATCATACTTGTCGCAATCGAGTATGTATAAATAAACAGCCGTTCAATATAAATCAAGTACATACAGGAAAATACTTGAAATCAGCAAGGGAATTACTAAAACGCTCGTGCGCTCGTTTAAAAATAAGGAATGGTAAGAAATAGCAATTCCTCCCTTTTGATTTTTCTATTTTTCTATGGAAATCAGCCCCTCGCGCAGAGCGAATTTTACCAGTTCCGCTATATTGTTCGTACCCAGTTTATTCATAATCTGCCGTCGATAAGCGTCGATTGTCTTGGAGCTTTTGTGGAGTTGCACCGCGATATTTTTTGTTGAGTTGCCCTCCGCCACCAATCGCAGTACTTCGCATTCTTTCTCGTTCAATATCGGCGAAATCGACTTCTCGGCCTTGACCACACGATCATGAAAATCATTTACCACAATTGAAGTCATTTGGGCGCACAGATAGGTCTGGTTCTCCATCACCGCGTGAATTGCCGTTATTAATTCCTGAAAGGCGTGTTCTTTGAGCAGATAGCCTGTGGCGCCAACTCGCCAAACCTTGACCAGGAAATGTTTGTTGGAATACATCGAAAGGATAACAATTTTTATTTTGGGGTTTTGTTTGTGAATAAGGCGGGTTGCCTCGATGCCGTCCATTATGGGCATATTAATATCCATAATAATCACATCGGGAACTAATTCACGGGCCTTTTCCGCCGCCTCCCGCCCGTTGGACGCTTCCCCCACGACGGACATATCGTCCTCTTTACCAATCAGACTGCACAACCCCTCGCGCATTATCTCGTGGTTATCGACAATCAGGATTTTGATACTCATTTTCTCTCATTTTCACGTTATCACTGGAGTTTCGCAAACTGGCGATTAGGCATGCCTAACCCCCATTTTGCACCAGTTTTGTTATCAGGCGTTTTTGAGAGGCACCCTCAGAGTAATCTTTGTCCCACGACCGTGCCCACTTTTAATTTCAAACCTGCCATGGATATAATCCAAACGCTCACGAATACTGAAAAGGCCGAAACCGCCGCTACGACCCGGCGTGATGCCCGCTGCCGCCGTGTCGAAGCCGATACCGTCATCCTCAACAATAATCTCCATATTATCATCGTCTCTATAAATATTCACCTTAATTTTTTTTGCCCCGGCGTGCTTGACCACATTGACCAGTACTTCCCGCACCGAATCAAACAGCAATACCATAATATCGTCATCCAGCGGTTTGGGTTGCCCATCGTCGCGATACTCGCAGGCAATACCATGCACCTTCTCGATATGCTCCGTCAGCCAATCTTTCAGGGCAGGCTCAAATCCATCCTGGTACAGAATCGGTGAGCCAAGATCAAAAATTAACGTCCGTATTTCCTGGATTGACTTCTTGATATATCCACAAACCCCACCCAGTGTTTTCTTCAGATCGGCTCTATGCTCGCCCTGATGGACTGACTGTAGCTTCAGCAGTGAAAAAGCCAGATTCTGTCCGACCCGGTCATGCAGTCCCGTGGCTATTTTCCACCTTTCCCGCTGTTCGGTCAACGATAACTGTGACGCCAGGGTCCGTAACTGTTGTTGATGAATTTCAAGTTTTTGCTCCACCTGTCGGCGTTCTTCAATTTGTTCGAGCAATCTCTCATTGGCACGCGTAAGTTCCGCCGTACGCTCCTGAACCCTTCGTTCCAATTCATCACGTATCCGCTCCAGTTCCTGCTTTGCCTTTTTGCTCTCGGTGATGTCGCTGGCCACCCCACACAAGCCGACAATTTCGCCCGTAGCGGCCCGCAACGGTACCTTAACCACATGAAAGGTTACCGGCACACCATTTACCGGTTTGGTAACCTCCACCTTCACTATTTCCCCGTCTAATACGCGAATATCCAGTTCTCTGCTCCGACGGCCGGCTTCGGGGCCAAAAAGCGTTTCATCAGTTTTACCAATCAGTTCCGAGGCGGGCTTTCCGAAAAGTCTCTCCATAGCCGGATTGACGTGGGTATAAGCGAGTGACTGATTTTTAACAAAAATGGAATGCGGCACCGCGTTGAAAATCGCAATTAACCAGTCATCGCTCCGCCTCGGCAACTCTTTATTAGTATTTTCTGAATCACTCATCATCGCTACTCTGTTCTGTCTGTTCCGGCGGCTCTGTTTCTCTCATGACTCCGGTGTCTATCTGTTGCAGGCGGGTATGAAAAATATTCAGTTTCCTGTCCGCCTCTTCGTATTTAGTCCTGGCGTTATTGACATGTTTGCCCAACATAGTAAAGTCATTAATGAATAACTGCATATCATCGGAAAACCGGCTTAACCGTTGGCGAATCAACTGGGCGTTTTTCTCGATTTGCAGGCCCTTCAGGCCAGTTGCTATCACCATCAGATAACCGTAAAGCGTATTCGGCGAAACGGGAATGACCTTGCGTCGCCGGCCATGAGAACAAACATCCGGTTCCCTGTCGTTCAGATTGATAACCGCTTCATAATAGACATTTTCGGCGGGGACATACATCAGAGCAAAATCCAGTGTTCCCTCATCGGGCAGAATATACTTATCCGCTATCTCGTCGATACGACGGCATACATCCCGCAGAAAGGCCCGCCGTAACTTCTGACGCTCCGATTCCTCTTTTTCCTCCAGCATCAGTTGAAAATTCGACAGGGGAAACTTCGCGTCAATAGCCACGTGCCCACGCGCCAGATGAACCAGAGCATCCACTATCGAACCGTTCCTGAATCGATGTTGCATCGTATAATGCTGACGCGGCAGGACTTCCTTCAGCAGATTCTCCAGTGACCATTCACCCAGCCCACCTCTCAGGGCAGGCCGCTGCAATACATCCTGAAGTTTTTTCACCTCGGAGCCGACTTGCAGGATATTCCGGGTAGCCTGATCCAGTTGACCGAGTTGGCCCCTTAGATCAGCCACAGTTTTGCCTGTCGAGTCCAGCCGCTGGGCCATCGCTTTCTGCATCTGCTGGGTAAGCTGCTGATTCTGGCCGAGGCGCTCGTTCAGATTAGTCGTCATATTCTGGATAGCCGCGACAAACTGTTCATTCAACTGGCCCAGTCTGCCGTCCTGACGGCCAAGAGAATCGGTCAACTGCTGCTGGAGCAACTGTAAGCTACTGTCGTGACTTGTTTTGTAACCTCGCAGCACAAAAACCAGAAAAACCGCTCCCGCTACTACACCACCGAGCAGTAACAGTGAAATTACCAACATCAGTATCTCAAAAACAGTCATAGCGTGATATTATAGTCATTCCATATCAAATTTACCAGCAATGTATCGCAGCCGTCCCGGTGGTATTTTTGGCCTATACCGACGAGACGCCGGTGGTACGTTCCTTTGGGACAATAATAGTATTTTTTTCTTCCGGAATGTCGTTAAAAAATATAGTATGTGGAGAATTGGTGTTCTCGCAGACATTTTTGTACTCTTACTAAAGGAGCATGCTCGATGAGAAAAAGAAAACAGGTATTATTGGTGGTTGTACTGCTGGCTTCGGCTGGGCCACTATTTGGTCAGATGGCCGGCGAAAAAGGTGAAATTGACTGGCAGGCGAGCCTGATCAGTGGATTTTTCAGCGGTGAAACCATCTTACGCGGCCAAACAATCGGAGAAGAGTACCAGGTCAAAACCGATGACGGAGTTTTAATAGGACTGCGGCTGAGCGGTGAACAGGAATATTTTGGCGGTGAGATAACCCTGGCTGGAGTCTTTCAGGACCTGAACCTCAAAAAAAACCCGGCGACAATAATGTCTTCACCCTCAGATTCAAAAATGTTTCTCTTTGGTTTCAACGCGCTGATTTTTCCCGCGGGTAACACATTACTCGAAGGACGAGTCAGGCCGTTTTTGACTGTCGGGCCCGGCCTGGCTATTATCGACACCGATTTCGATAAAGTGAGTAACGAAACAGTGTTCAATATGAATGTCGGGGCCGGTGTCAAATTTCTACTCGGCGACGAGGGCAACCCTGTCCTGCGCTTCGACTGGCGGTGGTATTATATGGTCGGTTCGACTACAGGCCTGGAAAATAAAATGTACAATCAGGAGTTTACAGTCGGGCTTGGTATCCGTTTTTAATATTTTTGGTATCATCCCAAATTGAAAGGTAAAGATGTATTTGGCATATTGTCAGTATATACCGAAAAAATCTTCCTTTTTCGGTGCCTGACAATTGATAGAAGAACCACCCGATTTTACATCGGGGGCTAATAAACACGCGGGGCAAAGCCCCACCCTGCCGGCTACTAATATTTTAAAATGGAGAATGATTGGTGCGTAAAAAGATAACGATTGTCGGTGCCGGTAACGTGGGGGCGACCTGCGCCCATTGTCTGGCACAAAAAGAAATAGGAGAAATTGTTCTGCTTGACATCGTCGAAGGACTGGCAGCCGGTAAGGCACTCGACCTTTTTGAGTCATCGCCGGTGAGCGGTTTCGATGTACGTTTCGCGGGCACATGTGATTATCGCGATACCGAGGGCAGTGATGTGGTTATCATTACTTCAGGGCTGCCCCGTAAGCCGGGGATGAGCCGGGACGAACTGCTCAAGGCCAATACGCAAATCGTGGCGGAAGTTACTAAAAATGTAATCGATAACAGTATAGATCCATTCCTGATTGTCGTCAGTAACCCACTGGACGCGATGACCTACGTGGCGGGCAAGGTCTCGGAACTGTCCAAAAATCACGTGATGGGTATGGCAGGGGTCCTGGATACGGCCCGCTATCGAAGTTTTATCGCTGAGGCGCTGAATGTCTCAGTCAACGATATTTCCGCTGTGCTGCTCGGTGGGCACGGCGACGATATGGTACCGCTGCCGCGTTATACCTGCGTTGCCGGCATACCATTAACTGAACTGATGGACGAGCAACAGATTAGGGCCATAGTCGAGCGGACACGCAAAGGAGGTATCGAGATTGTCAACCTGCTCAAGACCGGCTCGGCCTATTACGCTCCGGCCGCTGCCGCTGCGGAGATGGCCGAGGCAATCCTCAAAGACAAAAAACGTCTGCTGCCCTGCTGCGCATGGTGCGATCTGGAATATGGAGTCGGCGGCGGATTCGTAGGTGTGCCGGTTATACTCGGCAGCGAAGGCGTGGAACGGGTCATCGAACTGGAACTTACCGAACAGGAAAAACAACTTTTCGATACATCAGTCGCCCATGTGAAGGAATTGACTGAACAGGTTGGTACAATTCTTTGACAGAGAGGAAAAAACTCGAACAGAAGATAATAGAAGAAAAGAAAATATTTTTGAACAGAAGGAAACAAAGACAGCAAAGGAATCACTATTAAAGTTTATCTATGAAAATAGCCTTGGCACAAATAAATCCGGTAGTAGGCGATATTGCGGGTAACAGCGCCAAGATCAAGCGCTATATCCGACAGGCAGCCGAGCAGGGGGCAGAACTGGCGGTGTTTAGTGAGTTGGCCCTTATCGGGTATCC
>DAOWIP010000219.1 GCA_030640865.1 Sedimentisphaerales bacterium
GCTATTCTGGGGCCGATGCTGACGATGGATACGAATACCGAAAAATTCACCGGTGAACACAGTTCCTATGCTAATATGTATCTGAAGCGGAACTACCGCCGTGAGTTTGAGGTGCCTGAGAAGGTGTAAGGCACAATATAAAATATAAAATAAACAATGAGAAATTAACCCTGTCCCCTTTTACTACAGGAGATCGATAGTGAAACGAATTACACGCAGAACTTTTATGACGGGTACGCTTGCCGCGAGTGCGGCTATAACCCTGCCTAATATGGCGAATGCCGCTATACGCGGGGCGAATGAGGATATTCGCCTGGCAGTAGTTGGCGTAGGTGGCAAGGGCAGCGCTCATTGCAAGGTTTTCAACGGGCTAAAGGGTGTGCGTCTTGTGGCGGTATGCGATGCAGCCCAAGATAATATAGATCGTCGTGTGGACGACTTCAAGAAGCAGGGCAGTACCATCAAGGGCTACCTTGATGTCCGCAAGCTCCTGGAAAACAAGGATATTGATGCGATTGTATCCGCTACGCCTAATCATTGGCATTCACTGGTAACTATCTGGGCCTGTCAGGCGGGCAAGGATGTTTATATCGAGAAACCGGTCTCGCATAATGTCTGGGAAGGCCGAAAGATGATTGAGGCAGCCCGCAAATACAAAAGAATTGTGCAATCCGGCACCCAGAGTCGTTCGGATGGTGGTTTAGCGGAGGCGTTCAGTTATATGCAGACTGGGAAACTGGGCAAAATCAAAATTGCCCGCGGTTTCTGTTATAAGCCCCGGAGCAGTATCGGTCTGGTGAAGGGGCCGCAGCCGATACCTCCATCGTTGGATTATAATCTGTGGTGCGGACCGTCTGCCATGACTCCGTTGCGTCGCAAGAGACTGCGTTATGATTGGCACTGGGATTTCGAGACCGGTAACGGTGATGTTGGTAACCAGGGTATTCATGAGATGGATATGTGCCGCTGGGCGCTGGGTCAGTCAGGGCTGGCTCCGCGGGTATTCAGTTACGGTGGACGGCTCGGTTACAAAGATGACGGCAATACACCAAACACACTGGTAACGTATCTGGACTATAAGCCGGCTCCGTTGATCTTCGAGACGCGGGGACTGCCTATGAAAAAAGGCGCCGGCCGGAGCATGGACAATTATCGCGGCACACGGGTTGGTATATGTATTATATGTGAGGGCGGCTACTTCGTTGGCGGCGCCGGCGGCGGCTGGATTTACGATAATAGCGGCAAAAAAATTAATCAGTTTAAGAGCGGTGGCGGTGGGAGCCATCACGCCAACTTCATCAAGGCGGTCCGCAGCCGTAAGGTCAGCGACCTGAAGGCCGACATTGTTGAAGGTCATATCTCCAGCGCCCTGTGCCACATGGGGAATATTTCCTACCAGATCGGGAATCTGGCAAGCCCCGATGAAATCAAGGCTGTTTCCCAGGGTGATTCGGAACTGGGCGATTCATACGAGCGGTTCATGAAGCACATGGCAGCAAACGAGGTCGATCTCAATGCGACTCCGGCTATTCTGGGGCCGATGCTGACGATGGATACGAATACCGAAAAATTCACCGGCGAACACAGTTCCTATGCCAATATGTATGTGAAGCGGAACTATCGCCGTGAGTTTGAGATACCGGAAAAGGTCTGATGCGACATTTCGTTAATTGTGTCGCTATATAGTAGTATTAGTATTGTAGTTATTAACACAAGGGTCATCCACATAAGTGGGTGGCCCTTTTATATGAACCCACGGATTTCGATTCCTTTAAAATCAGTATTTTCCTGATAGTCAAATAACAATTAAGTGCCGATATGTCCAAATGTGAGGCTGAAGCGGATACATTAGAAAACCGCGTGGGGTAAAGAACCTGCCCTACTAAAATAACAGTAACACTTGACGCTGGCGTCTAAATTCGCTTTTCATGCTTGATATGGCGGTCCGACTCCCACCCCTACAAAAGCCTCCGATCCTGGGGCTGCCATATCTTGCATTTTTTTTGCCGTGTCCAGTTGAGCGTAGTCATCTACCAGGCAGACGGGGGGGGCTGCCTGGCTTATCTTTTAAGTCTTCCTTGTAAGCCCCTGCTTTGCGCGAGCGTAACTATCTGAGGTCCATCCAATCTTCCCAGAGGCCCTGTTCCTTGAGTTTTTCGCGATGTTTTTCGCCGCGGAAGATGTTCCTTCGCTGCTTGGTGGTAATCTTGTCGATGTGTTTCTGAACACCGTCAAAGATACGGACCGCCGTTGGTAGCTCTATCGAATCGGCACGGAGAGAACGGGTTTGGCGGCGAAGCTTGGAAATCTTTTTACGGTTGCCGTAGCGCAGGAGTTCGTCTCGGAGTGAAAGGAAGAATCGGCATTCGGCAGGGTCGCCTTGTCTGCCGACTCGGCCGGTCAACTGGAAGTCCAGGCGGCGGAACGACAATCGATCTGTACTGAGCAAATACATTCCGCCTTTTTCGGCGACGCCGGGCCCAAGCTTGATGTCAACACCACGGCCGGCCATATTGGTAATAACGGTAATTCGTCCGGCCTGGCCGGCCTGGGCAATAATGTCTGCCTCACGCGAATGGTTTTTGGCGTTGAGTACCTCATGATCCAGATTTTTCTGCTGTAGCATTTGACTGATTTGTTCTGAAACGAGGACTGAGCCGGTACCGATTAGTAAGGGTCTGCCGGTAGCGTGTATGCAAGCGATCGCGTCGATAATAGCGTGATATTTGAATTTGCGACTTCGGTATATCGCGTCCGGCAGAAGTTCTCGACGTGATGGTTTGTTGGAGGGTATTGGCAGAATCGCCAGATTATAAACCGTCATAAATTCACCGGCTGATATGGAGGCGGTGCCGGTCATACCGGAAAGCTTCTCGTATTTGCGGAAAAAGGTCTGAAACGTGGTCATATAATTGCCGCGGAGTTCCGCCGATGGAGCAATGCCGTTTTGCACTTCCAATGCCTGATGGATACCGTCAGGCAGTTGACGGCCCGGCAGCAGCCGTCCGGTCGATTCGTCAATAAGCACAATTTTACCGTCACGGACGACGTAATGCTGATCGCGTTTATAAATATGGCGGGCGGCGAGAGAGCAGGTAACATATCGCTGCCATTTATGACTTGGCGGCAACAAACGCAGTGCGGAGCCGGCCAGGCGGCGTGCCTCGGCCTGGCCTTCTTCTTTCATCTCCACCGACCGATCGTCGTGCAATAAACGATAATGTGTGCCGCGGACCAGCCGGCCGGCAACTTCGTTGGCACGGCGGTATAACTCATATTGACCCGATATACTGCTCTCGGCACCCACAGAAAGCGGACTGCGGGCCTGGTCGATCAGGACACTGTCAACCTCGTCCACAATGGCAAAGTCGTATTTCGGTTCGAGTCGGAGTTCGTTCCTGGGCCGAAGAATAGAATCAACCGCACTGGTTTTTTTTTGGCGGAGAGGCTCACGAAGACTGTCGAAGACAATATCCTTGGCCGTGGCGTACACAACGTCGTACTGATAGGCCCGAGCTCTGTCCGAGGCGTTTTGGCCTGGTACGACAAGTCCGACGGACAAGCCCAGTCCGTTACACAGCGGTTTCATCCAATCGGCGTCGCGGGCGGCCAGATATTCATTGGCCGTTACGATGTGGGTACAACGATCTACGTGTTCCAAGCGATGCAGAAAGGCCGCGAGGGGAGCCATAAGTGTTTTGCCTTCGCCGGTATCCATCTCCGCGATGCAGCCTTCATAAAGTGCAAGAGCACCCATCAACTGCACATCGAAATGCCGCATGTTCAATGTACGGCGTGAGACCTCCCTGCCCAGTGCCAAAGCCTGCGGCAGCAGCGGACTAATCGTTTTTTCGGCCTGAGCGCGGCTGTGAATGTCCTTGAGCCGCTGGTTCAAATCGCCCTCGCTTAAGGGGGTAAGTTCCGATTCCAATTCACCAGCCCGCTGTACGATACGACGATACCGACGCAGATGATAACTCTGCCAGGGTTTGCGAAATATTAAATATAAGTAGTTCATAATTAAAGGCGAACACTCCATCAAAGCAGACATTCTTTCTATGGTGCATTCTACCATATCTGATCCGGGAAAATCTACTGAATAAAATCACGGAGGAAATATAGTGCTGCACGATTGAATTTTCCCGTTAGTACGCGGAAACGGGCGTACTCGTTTCCTCGTTTCCTTGCAACAATATGTTACGGTTTCGCTCGCGGGAATTCCCATACGCGGTGCGTATAAATACCTACATATCTTATTCGTTTTTTATTGCCTTTTGCAGGGAAATCGCTATCTTTAAGAAAACAGCGAATAGTTAGTTGCTGTTGCGGAAAACGTATATCTCCGGTGTGTCGCCGGGAAACTATGTAAAGAACGTAATAAAACACGGCCAGAATGGCCGTGGCACACTTTATCTCATCTTCGGCAACAGGAAATAGTTACTCACTCTGAAAGGTACGGCTTATGGAAGAGATGAACATCTCAAACGTCGATGCAGCCAAGAAAAAGGCGAAAGTGATTCCCAGTAGCATCCTGATGTCCTTTGTAATGGTTACCTTTTTATTCTCATTGTGGGGTTTTGCTAACGATATTACCAATCCGATGGTCGCGGCGTTTAAGAATATACTACTAATCAGTAATTTCGAAAGCGCCCTGGTTCAATTTGCATTTTACGGCGGATATTGCGTAATGGCGATTCCGGCGGCACTGTTTATTAAGCGATTTAGTTATAAAACCGGTATTATGCTTGGCCTTACCCTGTATGCTGCCGGCTGTCTGATGTTCATCCCTTCGGGCTGGATGATGGCTTTCTGGGCTTTTTTGATTTCTTATTTTGTGATGACGTGCGGTCTGTCGTTTCTTGAAACGAGTTCCAACCCGTACATCCTGGCCATGGGCCCGGAAGAGACATCCACCCAGCGACTGAACTTTGCCCAGTCTTTTAATCCGATCGGTTCGCTGATGGGGATGCTGGTTGCCAAAAACTTTATTCTGGCCAAGATCGACGCGACCAACGAAGCCGGCCGCCAGGTTCTGCGTAACACAGCACCGGAAAAATTCGCCGCAATTCAGCAGCATGATCTTGACGTTATCATTGGGCCGTATATGATTTTAGGATTGGTCGTACTGGTCGCACTGATTATATTTGCGATTGCCCGCCTGCCGAAAACCGCGGGCGAAGACGATAAAACACTACATCTTGGTTCGACGCTGAAACGGCTTTTTTCCAATAAAAAATACATCGAAGGAGTTGTGGCGCAGGCTTTTTATGTGGGCGCTCAGATCATGTGCTGGACATTCATTATTCAATATGCTGAAAACGAACTGGGCATGCCTAAAACAAAAGGCCAGATGTACAATATGGTGGCGATGATTATTTTTGTGTCCTCGCGTTTTATCTGCACATTCCTGCTGAAGTATTTCAGCCCGGGCGGCTTGCTGATGAGTTTAGCTATTGGTGGTTTTGGCTTGATTAGCGGAACCATTTTCATCAAGGGCATGCCGGGGCTTTACTGTCTGGTCGGTGTCTCCGCCTGTATGTCACTGATGTTCCCAACAATCTACGGTATCGCCCTTAAGGGACTCGGTGATGACGCTAAGCTGGGCGCCGCAGGACTGATCATGGCGATTGGCGGCGGCTGTCTTATGCCGCCAATGCAGGCCTGGATTATGGATCAGAACGCGATTAGTCTGGGCTTTATGGAACTTTCGAGCACACGCGCATCTTTTGTGCTGCCGCTGATCTGCTTTGTAGTTATTGCTGTCTTTGGATTCAGAACATCCAAGGTTCATGGCCACAGTTATTAGCAAGACTTTTGCAAAACTCCAGTTAATTAGTTCATGTTGGGTGGCAGCCACCGAGTCTTCGAGGTGGATGGCTCAACGGGTGGCATGCTTTACGCGTGGCTTATGCAAAGCATAAGCAAGCTTAAGCATGATATTCCAAACTGGGTGGCACCTGTCTGCATTTCAGAGAGGCGTTATATAATCGTTGGTATGGAACCCGGTAAAATCATTTTATAATGCTTACGATTGAATTTCCCCGTTAGTATGCGAAACCCTTGATCTCTTTTTCCACGTCATACAGCAGTTTAATCCAGGCAATGGCAGTGTGGCTTAACTGGGGCGCATTTTTGCGAGCATCATAAAACTTACGCC
>DAOWIP010000076.1 GCA_030640865.1 Sedimentisphaerales bacterium
AACTTTTCACTGCGGCGGGTTTTTACTTCCACAAAGACGATTGTATTGCCATCCCTCATAATAAGGTCGATCTCGCCGCGGGTGGTGTTGTAATTGCTCCGCAACGGCCGGTAGCCTTGTTTTTTGAGGAATTTACGAGCGAGCTTTTCTCCCTGGCGGCCCAGTTTGATTTTATGGGTGGGCTGATGGAAAAATTTGCCTCGCACTGCGCGTATAATGGCGCGAATCATGAAGAAGTTACCTTTAGTCCCTCACAAGTGAATTCAAGCACACAATGGTAATAATTGTTGCCACAAAGTCACCAAGACACGAAGGGAAAAATAAAATAGACAATTAAAATTTGCGATCGTTCACGGGTTCTTTTCCTTATTAGACCCCGAACGCGTCCTTATATTGTTTATTTTATAATTTTCATTTTATATTTTTCTTGTCTGATTTTCCGGTCCAGACTTCACGGAGGCGGACGGCTTTGCCGGCTCGCTGCCGCAGGAAATAAAGTTTGCTGCGCCGTGTATAGCCC
The DNA here is from genome assembly GCA_030640865.1 of Sedimentisphaerales bacterium. GTDB lineage: Bacteria > Planctomycetota > Phycisphaerae > Sedimentisphaerales > SM23-30 > DAOVXR01. The sequence continues at coordinate 521 of DAOWIP010000076.1, forward strand.
GAACGCTTGACGGCAACCTTGACCACACTGGGAGAATGGACCGGAAAAATCCTCTCCACACCTTCGTTGTTGACGATTCGCCGCACAGTGAAGGTTTCATTGATGCCATAGCCTTTGCGGGCGATAACCGTACCGTTAAACACCTGTACCCGCTCCTTTTCGCCTTCGACAATCCTTACGTGCACATCGACAGTATCGCCGATATCAAACTGCGGTTTGTTTTTCTTGAGTTGTTTTTGTTCGACTTTTTCGATTAACTCGGAAACCATGATATTATCCTTCTAGTTAAAAGCAATTTTCTGTAAAACTTCAGTTTAAGAAACAATTTTCCTTACTATTTAATCCTCAACATCCTTTTTGTCTTCCAGCAGGTCGGGCCGTCGTCGATGAGTACGCTTGTGTGCCTGTTCCTGCCGCCATTTTTTTATCTCCTGATGGTTGCCGGAAAGCAGTATTTCCGGGACTGTCCAGCCGCGAAACTCTGCCGGCCGAGTATAATGCGGATACTCCAGGAGTGATTCGCTGAACGATTCTTCCACGGACGAATACTCGTCGCCGAGTACGCCGGGGATCAGCCGCGTTACGGCATCGACAACGACCATTGCCGGTATTTCACCACCGCTGAGCACATAATCGCCGATGGATATTTCTTTCGTCGGCAGATGTTCCCGGATTCGTTCGTCGAACCCTTCGTAATGTCCGGCGATCAATACTATCCGCTGTTTTTGTGCCAGTTCTTTGGCCGTTTGCTGATCGAATGGCCGTCCCTGAGGCGTCAGCAGAATGACTTCATCGACAGGGCCGTCTTGCCGGGCGATGTCCTCGATCGCGTCAAAGACCGGCCCGCACATCATAACCATACCGCTGCCGCCGCCGTATGGCCGATCGTCAACGCTACGATGTTTGTCCGTGGCGTAGTCGCGGATGTCCGTCAAGGCAATCTGTAGCAGCCCCTTCTGACAGGCCCGCTTAATGATTGAGTGCTCAAAGGCGCCGGCGAACATCTCTGGAAACAAATTCAGCAGATCGATCCGCATTGATTACCTGATCAGGCGGGAGAAATCCCTTTTTTCTTCAGGATATCCCGAACGGTATCGCTGGCGATCGCGCCTTTGCCGAGCCAATGGAGTACTCGTTCTTCATTGACGACGATCTGTTTTTCTTCATCTTTGGCGATAGGGTCGTAATAACCCAGTTCTTCAAGCACTCTGCCGTCGCGTGGATTTCTAATCTCCATCGCGCTGATACGATAGAAGGGGCGATGTCGTCGTCCCATCCTTTTAAGTCGAATCTTTACCACCTGTTTTTTTCTCCTTAAATTAAGTAAAACTCTGATTACTAATCCGTTTTTTTCTGTTCCAGGCCGACTTCCGCCTTCCGGCGGGCCAGCACATAGCCGTTAATAAATATACTTACATTTCCGGCGTCGGCCTCGGCTCGACGGGCGATGTTTTTTATCTGATCGTCCGAGAGGCTCTCTGGCCGGGCTTTCTCATCGTCTGTCATCGTTTCAACGGTTCGCTGAAAGTCATCGAATTCTTTATCGCTTGGTGACGCCAGCATTGCCAGTTCCGCCGTGCCCCGAATATCGCGAAACTGAGTTCGGAACTGTCTGCCGAACTCGCTACCGCGAAAACGTCCGACAAATTGCAGATATTGCTCAATATTTTTTATCTCTTCCATACCTGTACCGCAGGCGTCTCGCCTGCAATTAATAGTTTCAACGGGGGTTCTTTACCAGCCCTCGATGTAAAATCGGGGGATTCTTCGCACGTCCCACCGTGTCTTTTATCGCCTCCGTTTTTTCTTTTTACGATCAACGCGTTTGCGTTTCGAGCGTTGTTTGACTCGCAGTTGCGGCATCTTGCCGCTGAACATATCCATATTTCCCAATTGTTTGACGGCCTTCATACGGCCCATCATTCCCATCCCACTCATGGCCTTCATCATCTGCCGAGTCTGGTTAAAGGTCTTGACTAAGCCGGAGACGTCTGACGGTTCGACTCCGCTGCCGCGTGCGATCCTCTTTCTCCGCGACCTGTCGATAATATCGGGATTATGTCGTTCCTGCCGGGTCATCGAGCGCACAATCGCTTCGATGCGGGTAATCTCTCCATCGTCGAAGTCCATACCGCCCATTTGGCTGCCCAACCCTGGAACAAGTTTCATAATGTCTTTTATGCCGCCCATCTTTTTCACTGACTGCATTTGTTTGAGGAAATCGTCAAAGGTCAGCGAGCCTTTAGACAGTTTTTCCTGCATTTTCTGGGCTTCTTCGGCGCTGAATTGTTCCTGTGCTTTTTCAACCAGGCTGACGACATCGCCCATTCCGAGTATTCGGCTGGCCATTCGGTCCGGGTGGAACTCTTCGAGTTTGTCGAGTTTTTCGCCTACTCCGACAAACTTGATGGGTTTGCCTGTTACGGCCTTTACTGACAGGGCTGCCCCGCCGCGTGCGTCGCCGTCCAGCTTGGTCAGGATAACGCCGTCAAGTTCGAGTTTGTCGTTGAATTCCTTGGCGCTGTTGACAGCGTCCTGTCCGGTCATCGAATCGCAGACAAGGTAAATCTGATGCGGGGTAACCGCGTCGCAGACGTTGGACAGTTCGTCCATCAGCTCTTTGTCGATATGGAGTCGGCCGGCGGTATCGAGGATCACCACGTCCCGGTTATTTTTTGTAGCGAATTTTACACCATGCCGGGCCACCTTAACCGCGTTTTTGCTGTCCTCGCTATATACCGGGATGTCAAGCTGTTCGCCAAGGGTTCGCAATTGCTCGATAGCCGCTGGTCTTTGCAGGTCGTCGGCGATCAGGAGCGGCAGTTTTCCTTTGGCCAGAAGGTATTTAGCCAGCTTGGCGGCTGTAGTGGTTTTGCCGCTGCCCTGTAGCCCGGCCAGCAGAATGACTGTAGGCCCGGGCGAGACGTAGTAAATCTTGCTATCGACCGGCCCCATCAGTTCGGTCAGTTCGTCGTTGACGACCTTGATCATCACCTGGCCGGGGTGCAGACTCTTGATAACGTCGGCCCCCAGGGCCTTTTGCTGTACTGACTCGCAGAAGTCCTTAACGACTTTATAATTGACGTCTGCTTCTAACAGTGCGGTCCGTACCTGTCGCATCGCCTCATGGACGTTGGCTTCGCTGATTCGGCCGCGTCCGCTGAGTCCGCGGAATACGTCATTAAATTTTTGGCTCAGTGCGTCAAACACAATGGTCCTGTCCTGCGGCGCCGCCCCGTTCCAGCGGGCTGGTGAAATATCCGCAACTCCTTTTTACTACGACAGTTACGTACGCTCTCCCCATAGAAAGAACATAGTAGTATAGTAAAATGGCTTTATGATTGCAAGGGGAAATTATACCCGTAAAAGAACAAATTGCCGGTTGCCTGATGGTCTGTTAAACTAACTATATTGATCCCGGCAATTTTTATAAGGACAGCCAGATGAAGAATTCCAAAATCCCGCTCTTAATATCACTTATAGCCTTGCTGTTGGCGGTGGTTGTTCAGGGTCGTGATTGGCCCCAGTGGCGGGGGCCGGTCCTGAACGGTTCAACGGACGAAAAGAACCTGCCCAGTTCCTGGGGCAGGACGGAAAATATCGGCTGGGGCCG
>DAOWIP010000387.1 GCA_030640865.1 Sedimentisphaerales bacterium
ATCAGGCCCAGCCCGGCCAGCGAAAGCGCCAGCCGCAGTCCGGCCGGTAAATGCAGAAAATTATCCAGCAGAAACAGCGCCAGCCATATTCCCAGACAAAGACCCGCCCACACCAGCAGGCCCAGGAGCAGCCTTGCGGCTATCATTACCCGCCGGGTCCTGGTGATAATGTCGCGGACCAGACCGCTTTTGATATTACTATTGATTTTCATTGTTGATTATTTCTTTTTTCCCACAAGTACCGAATTTTTCAACCGTTGGATGTTCCATAGCTTTTCCGAAGTAACAACTGTCGGCGTCGGAGTGTCCGTCTGGAAGATCACCCGGAAAAATGTTCCGCGTGCCGAGAGGATGAGTTCCTGATTTTTCTCATCGTATTTCCATTGCCAGATACTCAGTCGCCACGGTTCGACTACCGTGGCCAGGTCCCTGTCCCACTCGCCGCCGACATCGCCGAAGTGTGTCGGCGCAACTTTCCGCCTCAGGCTCACCAGCGTAAGTACTTCTTTGTTCTTTTTGTCTTCCAGTACGCCGAGCAGTTTCCTGTCGTTATAAAAATCTCTCTGCCGTTTCAGGTGATTTTTCGCCAGCGCAAACAGTTTGTCATTTTGCTGTCCTGGCCAGCCGACGATATACCTGCCTTCCTGTCGGGCCGCGAGGTAGAATTCCTCACCGAAGGTTGATTCCACGATGAACGTATCATTTTTGTCGGTCTTTTTTGTCGGCACGGGCGTCAGGGATTCACGTGTTACCGCCTGTATGGCGTCGTTGGGGTCGAAACGCATATCGAGAAATTTCACGGTAATCTTTGCGGCTATTTCTTTGCCTTTCTCCAGTAATTTGATACGCCGGACATAAACCAGATCGTTCAGAGTCGTTCCCTGTTTGCCCCGCTGCTTGCTTCTCAGGATGAGTTTGTGCCGCTGTACTGTTCCGCCAGGCCTGTCCTGCCCGGTTTGAAGATAAACTATAGCGGAATACAAATGGCCCTGCATTGTTTCTCCGCTTTCGAAGACAACAGTTGCATTAAGATACCTTAAGGGATAGGAGTCGCCGGTATATGATTTTGCCGCAGGTGTATAATCCGCCTTGGCCGTTTTTTCATCGTATTTGGTCTTTTCGATGAATTTCCAGTTGCGTCGCATTTCTTCTTTAGTCGGATAAAAACGAATCTCCCGTACCGGCTCGAAAGAAAAGAGTCTGACCTTGCCGTATTGCACGTCCTCGCCAGTTACCATATCTGATGTTTTGATGGCACCGCCTTTTGGAATATTCAGTTTAAATTTACGGCCCGGCGTTAAAGAGATTCTGCCCGTGAGCACCTTCCCGTCCGAAAAATAAACCGCTGCCAGCCTACCTTTGGAATTCGCGCGTACTGCCCCGCCGCTGGAAATAATTATCAATCCCGCCGCAATCGCCAATAACAGTTTCATTTTGTAACGCAGATTCAAGTCATAAGTCCTTATGTAAGATTCATTCTTCGCCGTATAAACCATTCGAGAACAAGGATACTCAGTACTATAATGAGGTAAATGTATCTGTCCTGGACAAGTGGTATTTCCAGGCCGAGTGCCCCGGCAGTAATTCTGCCGCGAAGGACGTCAATCAGTTCTTCGAATTCGGCCTCCCGAAAATATTCCCCTCCGTTTCGGGCGGCTAACTCGTCCAGAAAAGAATGATCAATTTCGAGGTTGGCGCCCTCGTTCAGTCCCGGCCCTATGGCAAGGGTTTTTTTGTAACGCTCCAATAGCTTCTCACCGAGGTAGGCCTCCGCTTGAAATACATATCGGCCCCGCTCGGCCAGAACCATTTCCACATCGAAGGTATTATCACTGCCGGGAGTCGATTCGAGGTTTGTTTTTGTGGGGATGATTAAATTATCAGCAGCAGTGGCATCAGCATCGACAGCAGTCGGATAGTCTGTTTGCTTTTTCGTCAGGCTGGTTTTCAGGTGTAGTTGTCCGGGATTATAACGTCCGGCTACGTGAATCGTGGCGGCGGCCTGTTCACCAGGGCTGTAATGTTCCTGATCCCACCTGATTGACAAAAAGCGCCCTCCTTCTTCCTGCCCGGCCAGGTGGCGAACGGCCTGCCGCCAGAAATGGCTGTATGCCTGACGGGCACTGTTTTCTCCCCGTGCCCATTTCCAAAGTGTGTTTGTGGCCACGCCCATCGTCCGGCCTTCTCCGAAGCGCTGGATTGCGACGACCGAAACATTTTTATTACCGATCGAGGCGTTCATCAGCCCTAATGCTCCGCCCCGCAACATACCCGGCAAATTCATGCTTTCGATTGTTACATTATTTGTCTGTTCCAACAGTTTGGTTATCTCGGACATTACCCCAAGGTCGGCCGCAGTCGCCGGTACATTAACGGGAAAACGTCCGCGTTGTAGTTCCGGCTCGGCATCGCTGATACGCCAGGGCAGCAGCGGCTCGATAACTGTGCCGGTATATCCCCCTCGGCCGAAGGAATATTCACCGCCCAGAAAGATGACCGTACCGCCTGCCTTCACATACTCCCGCAGCGCCAGCAGTTGTTCGGGCCGCCATTGCCCGGCCGGGAACGAACCGACGATAATACATTTGTAAAGGTCTAATATTTCCTTGTCGGTGGGAAAACCTTTTTCCAGATGCCGGTCACCTTTTTGCCGTTCTCCCTGTACGACAAAGTGGTCTTTGCTGACACGAAACAGAGCAGTCAGCGCCACCGACGGATCGCGGGCAAGTTCCCTGCTGATCTGTCTGAAGTCCCAACCAAGTTCCAGGGCGTAAAAAAGGACGTGTAAGGTTTTTTTCCGGACCTCAATTGAAAAGTTGCGCAGATTATTCAAATCCGTAAGCTCACCCTCAACAGGTTCGAGTGTTAGACGATATTGTATGGTACCCGGCTCCTTCGGTCCCGTAACCCTGAATTTTACTCGTCCTCTGCCCGCGGCCAATGCAGCTATTTCAGTTGACCGGATTAACCAGCCGTTTTTAGCTCTCTCTTCGAGTCGTATTTTCGCACGTGCGGTTTTTTTCAGGAAGTTGTTATTGTTGTTCCCTGAACCTTCGCCGGCGGCATAGGCAACAATGTCGGCGGTTACTTCGAAATCGGATTGTTCTTCTATGACTGTGGGCGTCTCTATATCAGTCAGCGCCAGGTCGTTCCACTGCTCCGGCTCACTTCCCACACCGGTTATATAAACCGGCATACTTGGTCGCCTGGCACTTTTTATAATTTCGTCGCCTCCGTCTGTGAGCAGTACGGCACCAAGGCAACCTGAGAAATCCGAATTGTCGGCGAGTGTAACCAGGCATTGGCCCAGGTCGGTCGGCTTCACCCGTTGTTCAGGCCGAGTGTCCTTTTCGGGATTATGAACTTTCAGGTCGAATTCAAGCGTTTCGATATCCGCCCACGATCGCATCCGGCCCTTTAACTTGGCCAACATATTCCAAGCTCGTTTTAGCCGGCTGCCTTCCGGGGCGTCCTCTACGTTCATAGAAGAAGATGTATCGATTAGTACAATAATCTTTTTATTTTCATCCAGTGGTTTAAAGACGGTCCATATCGGGTCAAAGTAGGCCATAACCAACAGCAATACAATCAGTGCTTTGGGCACAAGCAGTAGAATAACCCTGCCGGTTGAGTGAATGGCCCTCTGCCGCCTGAACAAAATAATCAGCCAGGCCGCAAGCACCAATATCAGTACCGCTGCCAGTACCGGATTAAGATGTGCCCGCCAGTATAAAGTATTCATACCCTGGCCCTCCTACCGGCGATGGTTTCCTCTGTCATTCCGGCCTTGACGTCGGACTTCATATTAAGAGCGTTAGCTGATTCACCTTTGTTGTTGATAGGGTTGGTTTGCGAAGCCGCTTGTATTGCCGGCACCCCTTTTTTACCGGAGCCATACTTATTCCGGGCCGGGTTTGCCAGTAAGCCCTCGGCCAGCAGCACTAATGTCCCCAACAGCAGCAACGGCAGAAACAATTCGAGGGCTGCGAATTGTCCCTGATTTTTCTGATCATAATTTTCCGATGCGTTATATGGTAAAATGGTATGGGTAACGCCGCTCAGGGCTGGGGCTTTGGCGCCTTCCACGTAATATTCCCGCCCTTCCTTTTCTGACGCCCGCACCGAGACGTGCCATTGCCTGTCAGCCGCCCTGATCAGATAGACGCCCGCTCTGGCAAAGGGTGGGATGTTCTCTACCTTGCCCTTCCAGCTTAACAGATCACCTGTCAGGGAAATAATCTCAACTTCCCCGGTATATTGAGATTCCTCACTCTGCCTGACGTGATAAATATTTTCGGCCCGCTCTCCAGCAATTAGCGTCAACAGCCGCTCATTGGAGTGTGAGGCGATTTTTCCTTCGGTTCCCATCCCTGTTTCCGTCCCTGTTCTCGTTCCTGTTCTCGTTCCTGTTTCAGTTCCCGTCCCAGTTCCTGTTTCCATTGCCATACGTTGGGTCAATACAACGCACAGCGGCGCCGCCGGCAGGGTATTCCATCGCGGATCAAATACCGTACCGCTGATATAAATATTGCCGCCGCCCAGTTTTTTCCGGGCCAGTACCACTTTCGTAAAATCAACCCCTAACAGCGGTGTATATCCGGAATCCGGTTCCAGCGGATAATAGGCAAAAACGTGGACGGAATCCAAAGGAATAGTTCCTGTTTTGCTGCGTATCTGCCGCCAGAAATCGGTTCTTTTATCAAGGACGATGAGTTTCCTGCCCTGCCTTTCGATTACACGTTGTCGGAGACCCGCCCCAAGCCAGTCCGGCAGTTTTCCGGGAAATTGCTGGGGACCCCGTGCCGGAACGATCAGCAGATTCCCTCCTTTTTCCACATACTCACGCAGCCATTCTGTTTTGTTATTTGCCCCTTTGTTATTTACCCCGGACTGCGACAGTTCATTCCAGGTCGTAACGATCAGTATGGGTTTTTTCTCGGCGGCTTCTTTTTTCAATTGATCCGGGTTACAAAACTCTGTGATTATCCCGGTCAAGTCACCACGCCCGGTGGGCGAGAGCGCAACGGGTAGCACACCGAACTGCCTTTCACTACCCTGGAACAGAACTGTTGCCTTCTCACGACAGATTATCCCGATGCCAACTTCGTTATCCGCGATAAAGCCGTCTCCCTCGATCCGGACCTGGAGCCCCTGAAAACCTGGTTCCTCCGGTTTTACTATTAGCGAGACCGTTTTGCTCATTTGTCGGGATAATATGACCTTTTTCGTATTGGCATATCCCTGATTGCCGGCGAATCTCCCGATGTGGCCGAGGCAATTGACGCGAATTTCCCCCTGCCGCTCTGATGTATTTTGCAGTACCACACCAATGTTATAAGGATGCCGGGGCAGAATCCTCTCCAGCGGCATTCGGACAGCGGTTATAGCAACGTTGGCCTCATCCCGCCGGGGGGATTCGATTTTGTGCAGAAATACACTGATTTCTGCCGCGGTGCCGGCGGCTGGACGCTTTGCTCCCTTGCCCCATTCGTCATATTGCAGATCGCTGAATACTTGTACTATGCCCCCGCGCGCCGGGTCGGAGCTGAGCAGGGAGAACGCCTGCCGCAGAGCTTCATCGGCCTGACCCGTTGCATGAGTTGGCCTGATCCGCTCCAGCACCTCCAGAAGTGCTTTTTTATCGCGGGTCAAAGAGTTTGTTGTTTTTGCCGCCGGGTCATCGACGGTTAGTACGACCGCCGCTTCTGTTTTGTCTTTCAGAGAAAAAATAATTTTTCGGGCGGCTTCCAGCCCGCATTGCAGTTTTGTCTGCTCCTTGTTGAACATCCCGCTCATCGAACCGGAGTTATCCATTACGATAACCACCGGTGCCCTGCCACCGGCTCCCGATCCTGTCCGTATCACCGGCCGCGACAGTGCCAGCAGTACAAATACGATAAACAGTACTCGCATGAGAAGGATCAGCCACTGCCGGAGCTTACGCCGTGAGTTCAAACGCGGATGCGTCCGGTTGAAGAACATCAATGTGGAAAAAACGAGCTTGCGACTCTTTTGCCTGAGCAGGAAGTGAAAAAGAACAGGCAATCCCGCCAGAGGCAGAAGATATAGAAATGAAGCAGCGGGGAAAATCATATCAGCCTGCTCCTGGCCAAAAGAATGTCATATATTTCCTTGCCTGTCTCCGCCAAAATGTAATCCGTCCGCACATTTGCGCACCCAGCCCGCAGTTCGTCGAGATAAAGATGAAACTGTCTCATATACTCTTCGCGTATTTCGTTCAGATCTACTGTTAGCTTCGCCGGTGTTTCCAGATTTGTTACATCGACCAGTCCCTCTTGGGGCAGCCGTAGTTCCGCCGGGTCCAGAATGTGGAACAGGGTGGTTTCTTTTCCGTTGTGATAGAGATGTCCCAGCCCGCGTAAAATGTTCTTCGGTTCTTCCAGCAGGTCGGAAATCACGATCACCAGCGCCTTGCCCTTAATCAGTTCCGCCCCGTCGTGCAGGGCCGATTCAATATCACCTTTGTTACGGGCTTCGAGCTCCTCCAGTGCCAGCAGCATCGGCTTGAGACCGGCGAAACTGCCGGCCGGTTCGTGGTACTGTCGAATCTTATTGTCAAATGTAATCAGCGAAACCGAGTCTCCCTGCTGCGCCATCAGGTACATCATCCCGCCGGTTAGATGACAAGCGTATTCCATTTTGCTCAGCAGGCCGCCCTGATGATATTTCATACTGGCGGAGGTATCGAGCATAATGCAGCAGCGGATACTGACGTCTTCGTGATATTGACGGATAACGTATCGGTCACTACGCGCATAGACCGGCCAGTCGATCCGTGAGATCGGATCACCGGGTATGTATTCCCGGTATTCAGCGAATTCCACCGATGAGCCGAACGCGGGTGATTTATGCAATCCCTGATGACTGCCGTCCATTGGCCGCCGTACCGCGATCTCCACCCCGCGCAGACGCTCGGCCATCCGCGGCTGCAGGTAACGATAAGTTCCCGGTCTGCTTTTCTCACCGGGTTTTGGCGATGACATTACAGGTCCTCCTATGTTAAAATTTTATCCCAGTCTCGCAAGTCCGTCATTTCAGACAGCGACCAGCGGGAGCGGGTTTTGCAATCCATGCAGAACAGAAAAAGTGGCCATGCCA
>DAOWIP010000538.1 GCA_030640865.1 Sedimentisphaerales bacterium
CGATTTTCGTCCTTTTACCCACCGTAAAAGCCAGTTGATAACACCGAGAAAACCGCCCGACGCCACGATAATCGCAATCATCGAAAATATCGCCGGGCAAATAGCCAGAAGCTGCAAGTTGCCCGTTTCTCCGAACGTCTCGGCAATATACATCGCAACGTTTGCGACGCCTTTAAACCAGACATGAATATCCATAGGTGCCTGGGGAACCACCGACAAAATCCCGCCCACAAACACAGCCGTTCCGAGGCTCAACAGTACATGCCGCGTCAGGAAAGCCATCGTAATGGCCAACAGCGGCGGTATGATACTGTACCATCGGCCGTTACCTTCGCCCGTCGGCGCCCAGGATGCGCATAGCGCACAAATAACGCCGAAAAGTACTACCGCCCCCGCAATCTTTAATAATGTTTTCAACTTCAAATATATGTGTTTTAAATTCCCAGTTTTTCCCGCAGGTAGCCCAGCAGTTTATCGCAGTTTATCCGTGTCTGTTCCATTGAATCGCGGTCGCGGATCGTTACGGTATTGTCCTCGGCGGTTTGGCCATCGACTGTTATGCAAAACGGTGTGCCTGCCTCGTCCTGTCGGCGATAGCGTCGGCCGACCGCTCCCTTCTGATCGTAAAAGCTCGTAAAATATTGGCGTAATTCATTATAAATCGTTCGTGCCTTCTCCGGCATCCCGTCTTTTTTCACCAGCGGAAAAACTGCCGCTTTGATCGGTGCCAGTGAAGGATGGAACCGCAGCAGATTGCGTTTTTCGCCGCGAACTTCTTCCTCCGCATAGGCATCGACCAGAAACGCAAGCATCCCACGGTCAACCCCCGCCGACGGCTCAATTACATAAGGTATGTATCGTTTCCGTGATTCGTCGTCGAAATAGCTCAGCGGCCCTTTTGACCAATCATCAGGCTCGTCAACCAGTGGTGTTTTTTCTGTGTCTCTGCCGTTCTCGAACCATTTGGTAATCGAACGCATACCCCGCTGATGTTGTCGCAGGTCGTAATCGGTTCGGTTAGCGATCCCTTCCAACTCCTGCCAGTCTCCCTGCCCGAACGGAAACAGGTATTCGATATCCACACATGCCTTGGCATAATGTGCCAGTTCATCGTCGGCATGAGGTCGGAATCGAAGGTTTTCTTTGCGGATTCCCAGATCGAGATACCATTTCATCCGCTCATTTTTCCAGTGTTCCCACCATTGCTCGTCGGTACCCGGTACGCAAAAGAACTCGATCTCCATCTGCTCGAATTCCCGTGTCCGGAAAATGAACGCCTTGGTCGTTACTTCATTTCGGAAGCTCTTACCGATCTGGGCGATCCCGAAAGGCAGCTTAAGCCTTGTGGTATTGAGCACATTACTGAAATTAGTGAATATCCCCTGTGCCGTCTCCGGCCGTAGATACACTTTCATCGAGTCATCGACGTTCGCGCCCATTTGTGTCTCGAACATCAGTTTGAACGGCATCGGCTCGGTGAACTGTCCTGTTGTTCCGCATTTCGGACAGACTTTGTCATTCAGCCCGTCCTTGGCCATCGCTGCTTCCGGTTGCTCGTGATGGGTGGTTTCCTCGTTTTCCACACCTTGCAGATGATCGACGCGTGTGCGGGTATTGCATTTTTTGCACTCGGCGATCAGGTCTGCGAACTTATCCACATGGCCGGACGCCTTCCAGACCATCGGGTGCATTAAGATGCTACAGTCCAGCCCGACCATATCGTCCCGCGTCTGTACTACCGATTTCCACCATGCGTTCTTGACGTTCCGCTTCAACTCAACTCCCAACGGACCATAATCGTAGCAACTGGCCAGTCCGCCATAGATGTCGCTGCTCTGGAAAATAAATCCTCTTCGTTTGCATAGTGCAACCAGATCGTCTAATTTTTTCAGTGTTTCTGCCATAAGTTTGCCTTTACATAAATAACAATAAACCATATAGGTCAAAGACCAGCTACGAAAACAACTTATTGTACGGATTTGGCCGGTTTCTACAAGAATTATGTTTTTGCCTGTGAACGGTTACAAAAATTTATTACTTGACTTATTCTCCCTGATTATATAGTAATTCATAGACAGTTAATAGGTTGTCCTATTTGAGCAGGGAGGCTCTGATAATGCTTTATAACAGATCGGAATCATCGCCTTATTGGTCCGGCCACGAAACGGATTCATCTGTGCGTCTGCCGTCTCTGCCGTGCCGTCATCCTGTAGTCGAAAAAATGATGTCCGGCGCCATCCTCGACTTCCTGGTTGCTTCCTATCGCAAGCGTGCTCAATTTGCCTTCTTTTGCGGCGACGAACCCGATCATTTAGGTGGTTATGACGGCCAACTTGAGGTGGTCGGCCGCTGTTTGGAATGGTTTGTCTTCGACTGTGAAATTCCCGAATTCGGCGAAACTCCCGCCCAACACTGGTTCTCACTCCACGCCGATGAACTTTCCTGTCAAGACCAGACCATTGCGGCTGATTGTTTAGACTTCATCCTGAGCATATTCGAGATTACCGAGGCTACCTCCGGTACAGGCTTTACGGCCGGTGATCTGCTCCGACCCGGACAGTACTACCGCATCAATGAAAAGGTCGTCAGCGAAGAGATCAGCCCCGGACAACTCCTGCTTTCCCGGATTTTCCCCCATCAGGGCAACTTTACCCTCTCCGGCATGGCCGTGCTGATGAACGAAACCGCTACCCACGAAATTAAACAACTCATTCGCGAAGACAGACTGAAACCCGAACTGATACTACCCGACCTCGACGGCGTCGAACTTGAGAACCTGTTCGGCCGTTCCATCAAAAACATCGCCGTATCGGATGACCCGCCCCTGCTGGAAAATAAATTAAGACGCTATTTCAATGAAATCCGCCCCGGCCACTTCACTTTCGAGCAATTACAGACGGTTATGCACGATACCGACGACTATATGGACCTTATCACACGTATTGACCAGGAAATTGAGTTTTTCAACCACCACGAAATGGACCTCATCTTCACCCTTATCCTGACAGCATGGCAAAAAAACCACTCCCGATAATCACTCACAACTCGCAACTCACAACTCACAACTGATTCTATAACAATGCCGTACTGAAGTATCTTTCCGCACGGTCGGGCAGGACGGTGGTAATATTACCCTCAATCTTTTTGCTCAACTGCCGTGCCGCCCAGACATTCGCTCCCGACGAAATGCCCACCAGCAGTCCGTAATCTCTGCCTAACTGCCGGGTCGTTTCGATGGCGTCGTCATCGGTTACTTCCACAACATCATCGACCATTGACACGTCGAGAATATCCGGTACAAACCCGTCGCCTATTCCCTGTATCTGATGCAGGCCCGGCTCATGGCCCAGTATCGCTGATACGTCTTTTGGTTCGACCGCGACCAGTCTGGCGTCGGGTTTATGTTCCTTGAGGAACTTGCCGACCCCCTGCAGCGTACCGCCGCTGCCTACGCCGGCTACAAAGCAGGCAATATCTCCGTTCATCTGCCGCCAGAGTTCGTGGGCCGTTTCTTCATAATGCACACGCGGATTATCAGGATTCTCAAACTGTTGCGGGACAAAGATACGTTCGTCCTGCTTTTGCATTTCACGTACTTTTTCAACCGCTCCGTTTAAGCCTTCTTCCGCCGGCGTTTCCACCAGTTCCGCTCCCAGGGCCTTAATCAGCTTTTTTCGCTCGATGCTCATATTTTCCGGCATAACAATTTTCACCTGGTATCCCTTAAGGCGACCCACAAGGGCTACGCCGATTCCCGTATTGCCGGATGTCGGCTCGATGATAATGGAATTCGGTTTCAGTCGCCCGTCACGCTCGGCCCCTTCCAGCATCGCCAGCGCCACTCTGTCTTTGATACTACCGCCCGGATTGAGAAATTCCGCCTTTGCGAAAATCTTCTCGCCTTTCAATTGGATCAGCGGCGTATTACCGATCAGGCTTAATATATTGTCCGTCAGCATTCATTCCTCCCTTTTCTATAATGGGCATTCTTTGTAGTTTTTTCTTTAATATTGTATTATAACATAACACGGTATTATAACACAACCTGTGCAAAAATCGACATTGAAAGGCAAAAAAATGAACAGTACATTCTGTCGGATAATCGCGATTTTAGCGGCCATTTTTTCTTATATCCCGGCGTCCGGTTCTGAGGACATCACAAGAGACAATCTGAAGTTATGGTACAAACAGCCGGCGAAAAAATGGGTCGAGGCCCTGCCGGTCGGCAACGGACGGTTGGGCGCGATGGTCTTCGGCGGGATAAAGAAGGAACGTCTGCAACTTAATGAGGACACTATCTGGGCCGGACCGCCGGTCCCACATGACCGCAAGGGTGCTTATAATTATGTCGCCGAAGCCAGAAAACTCTTTTTTGCCGGTAAATATTCCGAAGGACAGAAAATCATACAGCAAAATGTTATGGGAAAGCGTATTTCCCCACGCAGTTACCAGCCGCTTGGCGACCTGCACTTGAA
>DAOWIP010000292.1 GCA_030640865.1 Sedimentisphaerales bacterium
GAAACCCACCGACATAAAGTCGGGGGCTAATAAACGCGGGCCACAGGCCCGCCCTACTTGAGAACCTGTGAAGAGTTACATGTTTTTTACCTGAATTTGTCAATATACTCGAGGAACTTTTTGGCTGTTCTGTCCAGGTTCTCTATCTCGCCGCCGCCTTCCAGTACCTCGCACATCTCGTAAGCGATATATCCCTGATAGCCTGTTTCTCTGAGCGCTGCAATAAAATTGTCGTAGTCTATGATTCCTTTGCCCATTGGCACTGCCCTGATCACGTCCTGGTCTTTCAGGTAGGTAGTAAGGGGTATTTGATAACTGTATTGAGGAAAACGCACATATTGGGCTACGGTTGTGTGAATGGTATATGGTTTCATCTTGAGAACAGCTTCCCTGATCTGCTCCTTACTCAGTCCTTCCAGTGTCGGGGACCATGCGTCAAATGCCGCTTTTACGTTGGGCATATCGACTTCTTTCAAGAGCCAGTACATTACATCATGATGAAGAGCAATGTCGTGATGATTCTGCACCGCCAGCGTTACGCCGTATTTCGCAGCTTCTTTGCCCGCCAGTTTCAGTCCCTGAAGGACCGTCGCATATTGTTTATCGAAGGCGATGCCCGGCCGTCTGTATCCGGTGAACACGCGTACTATATCGGTGCCCAGATCGCGGGCCAGTTTAGCCACCTGCCCCACATACATTGCCTGTATTTCCACATGGGGGACCCCGGCCTTGTCGCTGCCGGCGGTAAAGTCTGTGTATCCTGCCAAACATACCAGTTTCAGTCCCAGTGAATCGATTTTCTGTTTCAATTTCCTGCGGGCTTCGGCATCGTAATCCAGTGGAGAGAGATGTGGACGCTTGGCCATTAACATTACCCCGTCATATCCGAGTTCTTTCGCCTTGACGAGAAATTCATCGACGGTGAGCCTTGCCTGCCCCCGCCAGAAACCGGCGTAACTGACTGAGTGCAGACAGGTTTTTATCTTGAAATCTCTGGGATTACCCGTGGAAACTCCCTGGGCAAACGCCTTCAGAGAACATACAGCAAGTACAACAGAACCAATAAGTACGACAAGACCGATTTTACTCATAACCAAGTCCTTCCATTAACAAGTTAATGTGACATTTTAGCCAAGTGCAGCAACTCAAAGAAAATGTGTAAAAACAGAAGCCAACCATGCTTAATCTTGCTTACGCTTCGCATAAGTTGCGCTAAAGCATGCCACCCACATTTTTATCTTTGTGTAACAATTCCGAAGTATCAGGTGAAAAACGCTTTGCTGTCAGGATAAGCATTCCCCGGACGCTCGCAAGCAAAAAAGTAAAAAGTACGGCGTTAATTTTCGGTTATGCTGATGAAGATCGGCAGTATTTCAATAGGAGCGGGATAATCCTTTATCGTTTGTCCGCCCTTATAAATTTTAGCCGACCAGAAATCCTTCCATACGCCCCGGGGCAGATAGACATCGCGAGAGACGGCACCCTTTGTCTGTACCGGCGCCACAAGGAACCGGTCGCCCAACATGAACTGATCCTGGATAAAATAAGTTCTTTCATCCTCCGGATTTCTGAAAAACAACGGCCGGGTGATCGGCTCACCGGTCTGTTGAAATTTTCGGGCCAGTTGATAGATATAATCACCCATTTGTCGGTGTAGCTTCGTATAGTCCCGGCAAATATTAATCGACTTCGCGTCCAGGTTCCAGGGGGCAAACGAAAACTGCATCATGGGCATCATTGCACTGGCCTGTGTCCATCGGATAAATAACTCCGGGTCCATGCCCTTGAATTTTCTGCTTTTAAAGTCAGAGCTGAGTCCACCACCTATCATGTCCGGGCAAAAATAAGAATAGCCGATCAGCGATTCAGTCAACCCGTTCGGGATGAGCGACCGCAAACCGCTTTTGACAGACCAGTTCGAGTTTTTATCTCTTAGTCGTTGCACAAGCCCCAGATTCTGAACCAGCCAGCTAACTCGCAGTTCATTAATAATAAAGTGTTGGCCCATGCCGGCAAAAAGGTCTGTAGCTTTGTTCGGTGGGACATTGCCGAAACTTTTCAAGTCAGCAGGATAACGTCCCGCATCACCACCGTCGAGCTTGAAACCGTCCACTCCATATCGGCTCTGAAGAGATTTCAGGTCGTTGAGAAGCCATGAGTAGGCCTGTGGATTCGACAGGTCTATTATGGCTGTCGTTCCATTCCACCATTTAACAAGGGCAGGTTTCTTTCCGGTTTTGTCCATCACCAAATAGTGGTTATCGACGGCGTATTGATAATTCGCAGCGTCTTGATGAATGTACGGCACAACCCACAAGGCAACCTTAAAACCCAATTGATGGAGTTCGTCGAACATCTTTTTTGGATCAGGGAATTTCTCAGGGTTAAATTCCTGATCACCGTACCGGTTCTGCCACATATCGTCTATCATAAGGATTGTGCAGGGGAAATCGTACTGTCTTATTTTTCGGGCGTATTCCAGCATTCCCTGTTGATTGACATCAATTTTCAGTTCGATCCAGGAATTGAATATCGAATCAACAAAATACTCTTTGGGCGGAACAACCGAAGGCTTTCCAACAAGATTGATAAAAGTATGATACGCGTCAACTATATTATCACCCACAATAATTTGATATGACAATTGGTGAGTATTTTTTACGTTAAAGGAAAACAGGCCGTCATTTTTGTCGTTAATACTGAATCCCATGACCTGACAGGTGTTTATAAAAACTCCCGTTCCTTTTGATGTCAGCCAGATGGGCGCGGTCTGATTAGAGGTTGCGTTGAACGGGTCCAGTCTGGTTTGGCCCGTTTCGAGAGGCCAATTATGCGCGGAAGTAACATTGCCGCCGTACCAATGGCCGGCGGCCTTGAGAGAGAAATTTTCTCCCATCTGATCAGCTATGGCCCGACTGTTTAACTGCGAGGTTATATCAATGCAATTCTTGCGGCAGTTGATGAAGATGTCCACTTTTTCCCCGTTGCAGGTGGTTGCTACAGTCAGATATAAATCGTTGGCTCGGCTATTCCAGTTTTCAAGCTGTTTCAGATAAAATTTTGAGCCGTCCTTCACAAAAAAACTTCCACCAGTCTTACTGTGGACAGGATGCCCAAAAATAACCGAGCCGCCGCGCATAACGGTTAGTGCATAAGGGGCTTTTTGGATCTTCAAGCTATAAAAAGGATTTTTGGCTATGATAAAATCCTGATCCTGCTGTATTACCAGGCCCCCGGAATAAGAAACTGCCGGGAAGGATAAAAATATTACCAAAGCAAAAAATCCCGATATTAAGACTGAATTATTTATGGCCTTCTTCATGTTTTTTCCTTTTCCTTGATGACAGTTTGGCTTTATACGCACCGCGTATGGGAATTCTCGCGAGCGAAACCGTAACATATTGCCGTAAGGTTATTTACCCGTGTACTAACGGGAAAATTCAATCGTGAGCACTATATAAAGTTTTACCCATACTGTTCACCGGTTGCTCGATGGTGATTTTATCGCCGAGTGTGGCCGCGAGGTCGGGCAGGTCGTAGGTGGTCAAGGCACCATGAACGTTATTGATCAACTGATTAAAGTGAAACCGGCCGTGAATGATGTTCGACCATGATACCAGCATACCCTGAATCTTTACCGAGGCGAACAGGTTTGGTTCCAGGGTTGCGGCGTGAAGGGCGGGCACACCTATGTTGCCTATGGCTATCAGGCGGACGCCCTTATTTTTTTGCCCCGGCACCTGTTCTGCCGCATAGCGGGCGCAAACAAGCACGTCCTCGGCCCGCATGCCGACATACGAGTGGCCCAACACATAAGCCATAAGTACCTCCCTGCCGTCACCACCGAAATGGGGCAAGCAAAAGCTTTTTTCATACTTTCTGGTCTCGCCGTTTCCGCGGAGGTCCACCGCTAATACGAGTTGTCCATTCCGGGCTAATTTCTCCAGCGGTCCGTCCAGGGCGGCCCCGGCTTGTTTGCCGTCTTCATTAACGTACAGGGTAACGCCCCTGGGCTTGCTCTTCTCAGGCACATATTTAAGCGCCGGCAGGTAAATGCCCGGTTCCGGTTTAAGGATCAGTTTTTCGATGCGAAAGCCTTCACGCTTTATTGTATCGACTTGTTCGACCTGCGGCTGCGGCAGTTCGTTCAGTTGTTGGATACCGGCAATTCGCCGGACACGCTGTAACATCTGGTTACGATCGGTTCCGCTCCACAATTCCCTACGTTTTTCAACAAGTTGGTTTTCGTAATCCTCGTTGAGGTCATAAGTCGAGCGTGCTCCCTTGATTAACATAACCTGACCGTTGGGAGTGCAAAGAGTTTCCTCCTTGTGCAGGAGTTGGATTTCCGGCTCAGTAATGGCCTCGTCCCTGCCGAGCAGCCAGCGGGACATCCATCGGGCCGCGCCTTCCCGCAACAGTAGTCTGTAACCATGTTTATCGCCGTTCTCGACGAGGTCAACCCGCTCGGCAAAGCCCAGCCGGCCATAAAGGCGTTTGGCAAAGCGGAAGCTCTCCCAGGTACCTTCGATATTAAAGAAATCCTTAGTAGCCGCACAAATCAGGGTTGGCTTGGGCGCCCTCATCATGATATAGTCTGCGTGTTCCATACCAAAGGCAAGCTGACCAAAGATATCCTGGTTGGAGTTCTGACAGCCGCGTGTGTGTAACAACTTATTAAAGGTAGTGATATAGCAGCTTGGCGCAGCAGCATAAATACGCTTGTCCAGGGCCATTAAGTAAGCGGTCTGGGCACCGCCACCACTGTTTCCGGTACAGCCGATCCGTTTCGGATCGACGGCCGGGTGAGATTGCAGGTAATCGATTGCCCTAATGCCATCCCATATCACAAACCGCGCGGTGTTACGGCCCAAAAAGGTACTGGATACGCCGATCATAGTATGAGCTTTTACGCTATCGAGACGTGGTTTATTGTTTTTGCCGAGGACTTGCCCGCGTTCGGCGTGGTTGATTGGATCAAAGACCAGGCCCACCATTCCATGCAGTGCCATAGCAGCACCCTGTATCTGATAGAAAGGACAAGCCTTACTGGTTTTGCTGTGGCCACATGGTATCAGCACGCCCGGATAAGGTGGATGATATTTTGGTGACTCCGGGATGAACATAAGAGCCGTCACGTAATGTTTGGGCTGACTCTCGAATATGACTTTTTCGACTCGGTAACCCTCCCGCTGAACCACTCCTGTAACTTGCGGATTTAAAGGCGTTCGCTCCGGCAAGCCACCTATCGCATCAATGAATTTTTCCCGCAGCTGTTTTTGATAAGCGATGATCTGCTCCGGCGTTTTGAGATTTTCGTAATCATCTTTCCACTTTTGCCATTGTTCGTCCGCTATCCGTAACAGATACGTTTTCATCATACTCTTTGGTAATACACCGTTGATTTTCTCCGGTAAAACCCGCAAATTAACTTCCTGTGCTCCGCTTCGGTTGACAGTACAACCGAGGAAAAAGATCGCAATTAACAAAATACTTGCATGTTTGCACATAGTCGTTATTCCATTTAAAAATGAGACTTTGTTTTACTCAAGCTGGAAGATTGAACTATAATAACATAAATAATACTCTTCAAGTTAATTATCTCAAGCTGGCAGCTTGATCTCCTTTTGTTCGCCAAGTAAAAAAAGCGGATTTTTTAAAAATTGTTCATAACTTGTTAGATTTTTTGTAAGTAGTTAAATAAAAGTTAGTTATATTAGTGGATAGGAAAAACTCACAGGCAAATTTTATCTAACTCATTGTTCTTTAAGGGTTTTATGGTTGACACCCTACATATAGGTTGTTAGATGTTTCTTATCCATATATATAGAGTATGAGTTTGTGGTTCGCATTGTTCAGGTGTACCGGGTGCGTTCAGTCGGTGCGTTAAGTAAATTGATTTTTCAGGGAAACAACACTTTTGAGATGCCCTTATTGCAAAGAGGACAAAGACAAGGTCATTGATTCCCGGTCAAGCGAGGGTGGCCGAGTCGTCCGCCGTCGTCGTCAGTGTCAGCTATGTCAGAGGCGTTTTACCACCTACGAGCGGATCGAAGAGTTAGTCAAGTTGACCGTTGTGAAAAAGGACGGTAGCCGGGTTCCATATAACCGCGACAAGATTATCTCTGGTATCCAGAAGGCCTGTTATAAAAGGCCGATTTCCATGCAGCAAATCACCGAGGCGGCGGAAGTTATCGAAGAAGAAATACTGCGTCAACCAGGCCAGGAAGTGTCATCCCGGTTAATCGGAGAGTTGACGATGCAACAGGTTAACAGGTTGGACAAAGTTGCTTATATACGTTTTGCCAGTGTGTATCACGAATTTGAGGAAGTGAATCAATTTATCGAAGAAGTTCAGGAAGTCATCCACCGCCCGAAAGATACGGCAGGACAAAAGGATTTGTTCAACAATACTACCTAACCCCCATTTTGCAAAAGTTTTGTTATTAACGAGTTTTTGAGGGCAGACAAGTGTCGCTGAAAGTAACAAAAAGCGACGGAAGCGCAGAAGTCTATCTGCATACCAAGGTGATGGGCTCAATATCGTCGGCGATGGGTGACAGCGGTTTTTACCAGGAAGGGATGACCGAGCACCTGGCCGAGGCGGTAACGGAATATATCTTTCGGCGTTATGGTTCGGCCCCAGTGTGTACCGATGAAATTCATGCGATGATCGAAGCGGTTCTCAGTGAAACGGGATATTATGAAGCGGCGTTGGCCTTACACGAACATCGTCTGACCCGACAAATTAATCGCTGCCGTACCGAAGTAATCCATCGTCGGAAAACCGGTCATAATGATCCGGCGATGCCTGACAAAAGACAAAATGAAGAAGAGGAATATCTTGCCCATTCCTGGAACAAGTCGATTATCGTCAAGTTTCTGGAAACAGAGTACGGATTAGAGAGTCCGCTGGCGCGTGCGGTGGCCGGGGCGGTGGAAGAAAAAGTGCTGCGTATGGGATGTAGGCGTGTGTTCGCGTCGGTGGTGCGGGCTATGGTTGAGAATGATCTTTGGGCGATGAAACAGGCAGAGCAGTCTTTCGTTAAACAAGCTGAGGAAGAAAGCGAACTATACGCATCGCGTATGGGAAATCCCGCGAGCGAAACCGTAGTGTTTTGTCGTAAGATTACTTGCCAGCGAAGTAACGGGAAAATTCAATCGTGAGAACTATATATAGGACGTTAACCGGAGTTTCAATCATTTTGGTATTTGTTATTGTTGCACTTCAGATTAAAGTTTACATGTTAAGAAACGATGAGCCGTTTCGGGCAGGGATGCCCGATGGGTCCGAGTGTTCGCAGGATGCGACCCGGGCACGTATGTCAGGTGTTGATGGCAGGGAAGCTTGTTCCGGTATCAGGCCGGGCGGAGTAAGGTAGGCTATTATATTGCTCTATTGAGAGACAATCCGAGCCGATCGAGCAGCTACGCCTTGCTATTGACGGGAACCGCACCTGACTTTTTTCGACAGCAATTAATATCATTTGGCGCGTTTTCGGCGAACGGATTTTATCACTTCATTTATTTCCGACAATGTCATACGATCTGTGCCGGCCTGAATAGAACTCCTCTGCATAGCCTCCAGGGCGGTTAGTGCGCGGGCCTGGCGAATAGCTTTTAGTGATTCTTCCAGGTTGTCTTCGCAGACCGATGACAAAATGGCAACAGGTTTGCCGTTGGAAGTGATAACCATCTCTCGCTCGTCCCTCAACTGTCGCCAGATTTGGGCCGACTTGTCGCGAAAGTCTCTATCCGAAATAAATTTCATTGCAAAACTCTTACGTAATTTGAATATTAAATCACCGGTTCTGCCGGTGGTTATTGATTACGTACAATTATCACCCAATTGTCAACTATCTTTGGGGTTTTATGGAAAGTATTTACCGATCAGCGGTTGTAGTTTGTAGAAAGTTGGGTCGGAGACAGCGTTTTTATCGGACCATATTCCCAGTTCAAGTGCTCGATGGTGTTTGCATTCGGATTCGAGCAGGGTACCGGCTCGGGCCAGTGCGGCCCGAATAAGGGCGATGGCGTTTTTGGTGGCTGTATTGAGGTTGCCGATGATTTCTTTCATCAAGGCGTGTTTGTCCTGATCGCCTTCGTGGGGTTTCCAGCAGTCGTAGTCGGTTGGCAGGGCGACGAGCGCGTAACAGATTTCGGCTTCGCGGGCCAGTTTTGCCTCCGGCATACAGGTCATTCCGATAAGGTGCGCTCCCCAACTGCGATGGAGCATTGATTCGGCACGGGTACTGAACTGCGGCCCTTCCATACAGATATAAGTGCCGCCGTTATGCACACTGGTATCGACCTTCTCAGCGGCCGAGAGCAAAAGTTCACGAAGCCGCTGACAGAATGGATAAGCGAAATCAACGTGAACGGCTA
>DAOWIP010000573.1 GCA_030640865.1 Sedimentisphaerales bacterium
AGTAGATTGTACCGGCAGACATATTCCCACCAGCGATATTTACCTTTGGGGCTAAGCTGAGCGTATGCGGTGGGTATGGCGATGCCGCCGAAGCCAATAATGGTCTGATATTTTCGCTGTGGATTCACATGAACAGTAACTGTTTCCGTGTCAGGAAACAACAATTGCCCCCGGGCGATACCGCGGGTGATGCCGTTTTGATCAATCAGTTGAAGTTGATGGCGGCTGACATCGTGCAGAAACATCTGCTGTAAAACTGTTTTCCCTTTTATTATAATCGATAGACGAAGTTTATGATCCATCTTGACGGTGATAGCCTGAAATGTACCGGTAAGTGTTGCTTCCTTTTTAGGTGCCTGCCATTCTGGATGGCGAAGTGTTTTGTTTTTTTTGTTATCTTTGTTTTCGTTAAAGGCAGGTGAATCATAATAACGCTGCTGCAGGATAATTTTATTATGCTTAATAGTTATAGTAAAACCAGCCCGATCGCCTGTAAATATCCACCGTAAATAACACTGAGGATCAAATTGTTCCAGTACCAGTGTGCGCTCAAACAGCGCCGGAAGAAACTCGTCAAAAAATACACGACATTCCTGTCCGACCCGGCCCCAACCATAAAATTTGCTCTTATCGGCTCCCAGTTCAAAAGGGATGCTTTGTACATATTCGGGCATTTGCCGTAAAGCTGGTTTTTGATTGGCAAATATGACATTATTTACTAATAACAGAAAAACGAAAATCCTGAATATTTGTATAGTCTGATGTTTCCCATTTAAACGGTTAAAAAGCATACTTTTCCTCTATGATATCGGCACATTCTACCAAAATCACTTTGAACGGTCGAACCTGAAGACCAAATTTCTCTACCTGTTCTTTGAGCAGATTAAGATAGACGCCAGCGTCAAAAGTACTTTGACCCCTCGATTTTGGAGCATTGGTATTGTCTTTGCGGCGTTTTTCGGACTTTTGGCGGTTGCATCAAGATACGCCAACCGATCATCGTCAAGAAAGAATACATCCTGACGGTTGTTACCCCGCTGGGTGATATGATGCGGAAAATCAGGTATTACAATTCGTGCTACACGCGGCATAATAAATCGAAATAACACTATTTTTCAAGACTTGTCAAGAATAAATGGGAATAAATAGGTGACTGTCCCCTATTTAATGGTCCCCTATTTAATGGTTTTTTGCCCTCGGACAACAAGGCGGAAAAACCGTCATATCTTATCTATCCTCATTACCGATTGTTATAGTAGATAACTCTGTACTATCAAGGAAGTTACATCACTTCTTCTGTCTCCCCGATAAATGTTTCCCCAAGGCATAATTTTTGCAAACATACTCACTTGTGAGTTGTTACGTTTTTTTTGGGGAGATAATATTATGGCTTGGCGCTCGCTTTTCAATACTGTTAAAGGTTATTATCCACCTGGGCTTCGCAGGACTCTGCTCATTATAATTGGAATTACAACTATCTGTGGTTGCAGTAGTTATGATGAAGATATGGTTTGGGAAGATGCTTATAACAGCTTTAATCGGTCGTGTCAGTACAATCCCCGATTTATATTTGATAATGCCGGCAAAAATGATCGCGTATGCCAAATCAGTTCTGAGCAGTTCGGACGATTGCCCTAGCCTGTGTCGCCCGAGGCTTATTATTACGTAAATGGTGCTGATATAATAAGTTATAAAGAAGATTATTATGACTATCAGTACCAGACCGCAGACGGCAGGCCAAAAAATCGGCTATATTCGCGTACGCGTGGTTATCGGACGGGCCAGATTATACGTTGAAATACATATCTAATTACCATATAATTACTTAAGTCATTTACAAAAAGGAAACGATAGATATAATAATAAATTGTGGGAGAGCTGGCAGTTGGAGTTAATTGGTTACTGTTGCGTAATAAAATACGGCCGTGGCACGCTATATTTCAGCTTTCACAACAGGCACTAATTATGTTGGTCAGGAAAAATTCGACAATTTTTAAAATGTTCTTGATGTCGAGAAGTCTTTGTTATATACTGAATTACGAGTGGTTGATTAAGTCAGTAGCTTCGGTAAAAACGATTCTTACGTAGGGAAAATTGACGCCAGCGTCAAAAGTTTGTTGTTCTATTAATATCTGAACGCCAAAGCTGTTTTTGGAACTTGTTTTCGATTTTTGGCGGTTCCGTCACAGTTATGAATTGGGTTTTTAGCTGTTCAAATCATTGGAGAGTATCGTAATGGCGACCATCACGAAAAAAGAACTAATTGATAAGATTTCGGAAAAGACCAGCAATAAGCGTGTAGTGGTCAAACGAATCATTCAGGCGTTTCTGGATGACATCATTGAGGAATTGGGCCACGATAACCGCCTGGAATTCAGAGACTTTGGTGTTTTCGAGACCAAACGCCGCGCCGCTCGGGTGGCCCAAAATCCCAAGACCCTCGAGCGGGTGAATGTACCACCCAAACGAACAGTAAAATTCAAGGTCGGTCGGCTTATGAAGATGCGGTTGCATGATCAAGACATAAAAGAGTCCGGACATCAACCAGTTAGCAAACTCTAAAATTGGCGCCAGCGTCAAAAGTTTAGCTCGACTGTGATATCAAGCTGGGGTCGTAATAAATGAGTTGCGAGTTGTGGGTTGTGAGAAAAACGGAAGATATACCCAATAGGCATATTCATGACCTGCATAATGGTCGTTCGGCACTTTTGGCGGGAATATCAACGTTTAATGAAATGTTGGAAGGTTGACGTTTATGCCAAATGGTACGGTCAAGTGGTTCAATGCCAAAAAAGGCTTCGGGTTTATCTCGAATGAAAACGGTTCTGATGTTTTTGTTCACTATACCGAGATTCAGGCAAAAAACGATCAATACCTGAAGAAAGGCGATATGGTGGAATATGATATTGTGCCCGGTGAAATAGGACCGCGGGCAGCCAAGGTTATCATAAAGGAAGAAGTAAAAGCACAAGACACAAAGACCTGATTATAATACGCCTCTCTGCTATGCAGAAAGGTGCCACCCAGAGCTTTGGATTTTTCATCCTCATTCAACATATCCGATTAGATGGTGCGATACATCGCACCCTACGAGACCCCCACTTTTTGATTGACGACGGGGAAATTGTCTGTTAGATTTTCTGTCTTAAGCGGAATCCGGCCGTAATGGTGGTTATGGTTTGTGTAATCATAACTGTTTGTGGCATCGTTCTTAACGAAAATGGTGATAAAAAATATGGTTGAAAAAGCTAACGCTATCGTCGCCCAGTCGGGCGGTCCCACAGCAGTTATCAACTCCAGCGCCTGCGGCGTCATCCAGGCAGCTATGAAATCAAACAAAATCGATCGGGTATTCGGCGCAACCAATGGGATTTTGGGGGTAATAGAGGAAGACATCTTCGATATTTCCGCTGAGAAGGCTGAGGCAATCGAAGCCCTGAAGCGGACCCCTGCCGCGGCTATCGGCTCGTGCCGTTACAAGCTCAAGTCGTTGGACGACAGTCGCGGGGACTACGAACGAATTATCGATGTCTTCAAGGCACACAATATCCGCTATTTCTTCTATGCCGGCGGTAATGACTCAATGGACACCGCCGACAAAGTGAATAAGCTCGCCGCCGACACCGGTTATGAACTGGTTTGTATGGGAGTGCCCAAGACAATCGACAATGATCTGGCCTGTACGGACCACTGCCCCGGCTACGGCAGCGTGGCCAAGTATGTCGCCACCTGCGCAATGGAAGCCGGAAAAGACACAGAAGCACTATATACAACCGATACCTGTACAATTCTGGAGGTAATGGGCCGTAACGCCGGCTGGATCGCCGCGGCGACCGGCCTGGCCGCCCGCTGTCCGGAAGATGCGCCGCACCTCGTTTATCTGCCGGAAACAGCCTTTACCGCCGAAAAATTCGTCGCTGATGTTAAGGAAGTACTCGCTAATTTCAAACGAGTATTCATCGTAGCCGGCGAAGGACTGAAAAACGAAGACGGCACCTATATAACCGCCGACGCCGGGTCATTCGCTAAAGACAGCTTCGGACATCAACAGCTTGGCGGTGTGGCCGAGGTACTAAAAGCGGTAATCGAAAAAGAGGTGGGCATCAAGGCCCGATTTAACAAGCTCGGCACCAACCAGCGGAGCGCCATGCACTTCGCTTCACTTACCGATGTGAATGAGGCTTATATGTGCGGTAAAAAAGCGGTCGAAGCGGCCCTTGCGGGCGAAAACGGTAAAATGGTTACTCTGGTACGCGAATCAAACGATCCGTATAAATGCACTACCGGCCTGGCGCCGCTTTATGATGTCGCTAACGGTGAAAAGTTTATGCCGCGCGAATTCATCAATGAGCGGGGCAATCATATCACCGATGCCATGCGTGATTACGTTCGTCCGCTGGTTCAGGGTGAGGCGCCTGTTACTGTCGATACTGACGGCCTGCCGGTTTATATGCGGTTTGAACGAAAACCATTAGATAAAAAATTGCCGAAATACCTGTAAAAAAAGGTATCGATCTTTCTGATAAGAATCAAAAAAAATGGTAAAGCTTGAGGATTTAAAAAAATACAGTGATTCTAAAGATACTTCACCACATGATGGGGCAGATGCTTTTTACTGTGGGACAGAGCAGATTCATGATTTCTCTCAAAAGGTAATAATACCCGTTCTTAAAGGACAACTAAACCTTAATGATCGCGACAAAGCCATAGTCGGAACATACTTTCGAGCGCATCTTTGCCTGTCTTCTATGGTAAGACTAAATGAATTTCAATATATTCAGCAAGTTGTCAGTTCCGCACGAACTATTTTTGAACTCCTTGTTGATCTGAAAATATTACACAATGACAAATCTGATGAATCGACAAAAAAATTCCATGCGTTCCCACAAATAGCAAAATATAAAAGTGCTGAACAAATGGTTCAGTTTTTACTAAATAATCCTGGCAATGTGCCAAAGGAATTTACTCACCGAAAAAAGTATTTAGATGACACGGCAAATTCCAAGAATATAATTGAATCTATAATCACGAAACACTGGGGATTATCAAATAAGGGAAAACAAAAAAGACCACAAGATATTGGACATTGGACGGGGCTGGATTTTAGAAAAAGAGTGCATGATTTAGGAGTAGAATATGAGCAACTTTACCTTAAAATTTATGATTGGCAAAGCTGGCACATACACTCCGGTTCGTCTGGATATGTCGGTCTTGATAAGGAAGCATTTGAGGCTGGTTTTGGATATTCCCATGTTATTGTCCAGCAATTATTTTTAGAGGCAATTCTTATATGTGGTGAAGAATTGCACCTTGATAAAATAGACAACCTTGAAGCTCCATTAAAACATATTACCGAAAACCTTAGATTAAGTTCAGGAAAAGTGTTATTGCAAAAGGATATCGAAGAACTCAAAAAACTTGGACAAAAAAACATAGACAAATAATACGACTGGGGCTGGGTGGCACCTTTCTGTATTTCAGAGAGGTGTTCCTGTATAATGGATGATTTGGAAGGACTGAAAAAATCGGTATTGCAGAAGGCATTTGAGGGGGATTTACGGCTTAAAACCGTGAAAATCGCCGGTTTTTTATAAATTTTCACGCTTATG
>DAOWIP010000024.1 GCA_030640865.1 Sedimentisphaerales bacterium
AGCCTTCTTTCCAAAATCCCCAGCAGTGCCTCACCGGTATTGCCGCGAACTCTCTCGGCCTTTTGGAAATAGACGCGAAATTGTTTCTCCAGAACACCATAAAATCGTTTAACCTTCTGCTTTTCGCGCAGATGAACGGCATAGTCGCTCGTACGTCCGCGACGCCATGAATGAGGGCCTGGGGGTTTGTTACGGTTTTGTTTTTCAATGCAGCATTTCGCGGTCTCACACCGCATACCCTTGAGAAACAATTTTACACCTTCACGCCGGCACAACCGGCAAGCTGGTCCTAATGTTCTTCCCATTATTGATATACCACTCCTGTTATGGTCTTGTTAAAGCCTTTTATACTCTTCTTTTCTTTTTCGGCCGACATCCGTTATGCGGCAGAGGGGTTACATCTTCGATAGAGGAGATTCTCATGCCTGCCGACTGAAGGGCGGTGATCGCCGATTCTCTTCCCGATCCTGCCCCCTTGACCCGTACTTCCATTTCGACGACTCCGAACTTACGAGCGGCACGGGCACATTTTTCCGCTGCCTGCTGCGCGGCAAAGGGAGTGCTTTTACGCGAACCCTTAAAACCGATTGTACCGGCGGAATCCCAACACAGAGTCTCACCGTTCACATCTGTTATAGAAATCATAGTGTTGTTGAAAGACGCCCTGATATGAGCGATCGCCTTGCCCACATGACGCCTGATTCTTTTTTTAGACGACTTTTTCTTAGCCATTTATATCCATCCCAAGTCAAAAATACTGGCTCTGCCAGGAAAAATAATACCCATCGGGCATATCTTCTGTCTTTCTCACAAATCACAACTTTTTTATTATAAAACTAACCGCGCATTTCCTTGACGCCCTTCTTACCGGCAACGGTCTTGCGGGGGCCTTTACGGGTACGCGCGTTACTCTGTGTACACTGCCCGCGAACCGGCAGACCTCGACGGTGCCGCAGGCCACGGTAACAGATAATTTCCTTCAGACGCGAAATATTCTGATTGGTCTGTCGGCGCAACTGGCCTTCAATGACATAATTGCGATCCAGAATGCTGTTTATACGGCTAAGCTCATCATCGGTCAATTCTCTGGCGCGGACAGCATCACCGATCTGAGCTTCCTTGAGTATCTGCCTGGACAAACAGGGACCTATACCGTGAATATAAGTCAAGGCCACCCATACCTGCTTATCGTTAGGCACATCAATACCGGCTATACGGGGCATAATTAAACCTCACTATTTACCCTGGCGTTGTTTGTGGCGGGGGTTGGACGAACATATCACCCGTACCACGCCTTTACGCTTGATAATCTTACAGTTTTCACAAATTCGTTTTACTGAACTACGTACTTTCATCGTAACACCTGTTTCACTAATTATTATTTCCGCAGCACGATACGCCCACGCGTGAGGTCATAAGGGCTGACTTCCACGGTTACCTTATCGCCCGGCAAAATACGTATGAAATTCATTCTCATCTTACCCGAAACATGGGCCAGAATCTCATGGTCGTTCTCCAGCACCACCTTAAACACGGCGTTGGGTAATGCTTCGCGTACCGTCGCGTCCACCCTTATCGCATCACGTTTAACCATTTTTTGTCATCACCTCAAAACACCATTTTCGGCTGGGTGGCACCTTTCTGTATTTCAGAGAGGTGCTTCTGCATAATCCTCGGCACTGAACCCAGTGAAATCCTTTTAGCTGACCACTAACTTTATTCTCGGCTTGTCATTATCTCAACGCCGTTTTCGGTAATAGCCAGCGTATGCTCAAAATGAGCCGAAGCCTTGCCGTCTGCGGTTACCACCGTCCAGCCGTCCGCCTCAACTCGCGTTCGATGGGTACCGATATTAACCATCGGCTCCACAGCCAGAATCATGCCCTTGCGAAGGAGCAGATCATTTCTCAAAAGTTCTTTATTTACAAAATTGGGCAGCTTGGGGTCTTCGTGCATTTTTCGGCCGATCCCAT
Source organism: Sedimentisphaerales bacterium (assembly GCA_030640865.1). Classification (GTDB taxonomy): domain Bacteria; phylum Planctomycetota; class Phycisphaerae; order Sedimentisphaerales; family SM23-30; genus DAOVXR01. Next base: position 1,974 of record DAOWIP010000024.1, read on the forward strand.
GGCCCACATACTCACGCACCACTCCGAAGCCGGCTCCTTCGGCATGTTCCTGCATTTTCCGGGCCACATCACTCCAATAGCGGCCTGGCCGGGTTTCGCTGATTGCTATCTCAAGTGTTTCGCGGGTAATCCGGACCAGCTTCTCCTTTTCCGGATCGATCTGGCCCACCATAATGGTTACAGCCGAGTCGCCGCAATATCCATTCAGCTTTACGCCGCAGTCTATGCTGACAATATCACCGGATCGCAGCTTTCGCTGTCCCGGTATTCCATGCACCACTTGTTCGTTGATACTGGCACAAATACTCGATGGAAACGCCATTTTCGCATCGGGATTTTCAACGCCCTTAAACAGGGCGATTGCTCCCGCGTCTTTAATCACTTCATCGCTTATCTGAGCGAGTCTGGCGGTGGTTACTCCTTCAACTGCTTCTTCCTCCAAACGCTTCAGAACTCGGCCGACAACTTCCCCCGCGGCTCGCAGTAACTCTATCTCGCGTTTGCTCCTTATTGTAACAGCCATAAGTGATATCAGGCAATCGTCATCTCGTCCATCGCCACTCGGATGGATTGGGTTACTTTGTCAATACTTACATTTCCGTCGATATTCACGATATTTCCCTTCGCCTGGTAGTATTCCACCAGCGGCGAGGTTTGTTCGTGATAAGTCTTAATACGGTTTTGGACAACTTCCGAGGTATCGTCGGGCCGTTGCGTCAGTTCGCTGCAACCGGCGTTACACTGGTTCTCCCGTTGAGGAGGGTTAAACGTTATATGGTAGGCCGCTCCGCACACGGGACAACTGCGCCGGCCGGTAATTCTTTCTTCGAGTTTGCTGTCATCCACTTCCAGATTAAGAACAACATCCACTTTTGCTTCGGTTTTGGCCAGGGCGGCATCCAGTTCCTCGGCCTGTCCGATTGTACGCGGAAAACCGTCCAGTATAGCTCCGTTTCCCTGTTCGATATTCTTCATTTCATCCATCATCATCGCAACGATAAGGTCATCAGGAACTAATGTACCCTGGTCCATATACGATTGCGCTTTTTGGCCCAGTTCAGTGCCTTCCTTACGATGGCGGCGAAGGGCGTCCCCACTGGAAAGATGCAGCAGGCCGTAACGCTCTACAAGCTCCTTGCACTGGGTGCCTTTACCGGCTCCGGGAGGTCCCAAAAAAACCACAATCATGCGTATGCTCCTTTAATACGGCCGCCGTCCATAAACCCGGCATAGTTTCGCATAATAAGGTTGGTTTCTATCCGCTGTACTATGTCTAACGAAACCGATACAACAATCAGCAAACCGGTCCCGCCCAAAAACTGGGCTACCGCGAAGGGAATATCAAGCCAGACCATTATCAGGGTGGGCACAACAGCTATAATCGCTAAAAATGCCGCCCCGACGTATGTGATTCGTGTCATAACACGTTCGAGGTATTCCGCGGTACGGCGTCCGGGCCGCAGGCCGGGGATAAAACTGCCGTAATCACGCAGATTATTAGCCATTTCTTTGGGCTGAAACTGGACCGTGGTCCAGAAATACGCGAAGAAATATATCATCGCTACATAGACAAAGTTGTAAATAAACGAACTATACGAAAACGCCTCATTAAACGACATCAGAAAGCCGCTTTCGGGCCAGACTTTCGCCAGTTGTCCGATTATAATGGGCGGGAACTGCATAAGCGTTACCGCGAAGATTATCGGCATTACGCCGCCGTGATTCACTCGTAGCGGCAGATACTGTCGTTGGCCGCCATAGACCCGTCGGCCGCGTGTCATCTTGGCTTGTTGGATGGGTATGCGGCGCTGGCCCTGCGTAATAAGGATAGCCCCGGCGACAACACCGAGAAATGCCAGTGCCAGAAAGATTAACTTGGCCGGCCCGATCTTGTCGGCGGAAGCATCTACCGACAGGTCCGCCATTTCGATTACCTGCCTGACTGCCCAAGGCATCCGAACGACTATGCCGGCCATAATGATCAGGCTGATGCCGTTGCCCAGTCCGTATTCGTCTATCTGCTCGCCAAGCCACATCAGGAAAACCGTACCGGCGGTCATCGCGACGACCCCCATAGTGAAAAACATATACCAGTGCTCCTTGAGCACCTCGGTATAAACGAATCCCATCCGGGACATCCAGACCATAATAAAACTCGCCTGGACCAGGCACAATCCAACGGTGGCATAGCGCGTATATTCCTGTATTTTTTTCCTGCCAACCTCGCCTTCTTTGTGAAGTTTCTCCAGGGCCGGCACCACGGTCAGTAATAACTGAAAGATAATCGAGGCGGAGATGTACGGCATAATCCCCAGCCCGAACAGACTGCTCTGTCGCAGACTGCCTCCGGTGAACATCTGTAGATAATCAGCCACTCGGCCGAAAGGCGAATCTGAACTGCTTTGTGCCAGCTTCTTCATCTGGGCCTGATCGACACCGGGCACGGGAACATGAAATCCTACCCGGTAGATGCAGAGCATCAACAGGGTAAAGATAATCTTTTTCCGCAATTCCGGAATCTTGAATATATTTATTATAGTGCCAAACATTATTTCGTTATCACTTCTGCGGCACCACCGGCGCTGGTAATCTTTTGTTCTGCGCTACGGCTGAACCGGTGGGCAACCACTGTCAGCTTACGGTTAAGTTCTCCGTCGCCGAGTATTTTGACCGGCAGTTCGGTATTGCGAATCAGGCCGGCTTCTTTCAGGAACTGGGCATCGACTCTGCTGCCCTCGGCCAAACCGTCTAACTGCGAAACATTTACAATCGCGTAACGGTTGGCGAAATTATAGTTATTAAAGCCGCGTTTGGGTATCCGCCGGAACAGGGGCATTTGTCCGCCTTCTTTGGTGATAGGGGGGCGTTTGCCCGAACGGGACAGTTGGCCTTTATGGCCTTTGCCGCACGTTTTGCCCAGCCCGCTGCCTCGGCCGCGTCCTTTACGCCGGCGTTGCTTATGGCTGCCTGCCAGCGCCGTTATTTCGTGACTCATCATAGTAATCAATTCCCTGGGGAACATCCCCACTTTTATTTGTATGCGAAATACCGATTTAAGCCTGTATGCTTACTCCGCGGAATTTTTCAATTTGCTCTCGGTTATAGAGCAATTCCAGTGCGTTAAAGGTGGCCTTGACCACATTCTTCGGACTCGTACTGCCATAGACCTTGGTCAGCACATTTTTAACACCGGCCAATTCCAGCACTGCCCGCGCCGAAGCGCCGGCAATCACACCTGTTCCTTCACTGGCAGGCACCAGTACCACCTTAGTCGCGCCGAATCGTCCCACTATTTTATGCGGGATCGTACTGCCAAGAAGGTTCACGTTAAATAAATTTTTCCTCGCTTCTTTTATGGCTTTTTCGACAGAGGGCGGCACTTCGTTTGCCTTGCCGTAGCCGAAGCCCACCTTACCTTTGCGATCACCGACTACTACCAACGCAGCGAAGCTGAATCGTCTGCCTCCTTTAACCACTGTGGAGCAGCGATATATCTTCACCACCTGTTCTTCGTAGGGGCTTTCTTCGTCAAATCCTTTTTTTTTCTGTACCGTTCTGGCCAATATTTTCTCCAGAGTGTTGCAAAATCAATTCGCGTAACCGTTCACGCTTACTTATGCGATTAAAACACCAAACCGCCTTTGCGGGCAGCCTCGGCTAACGCCTTGACTCGGCCGTGATATTTATAACAGCTACGATCAAAACGTACCTGTCGGATTCCCAGTGCCGTCGCTTTGCGGGCCAGCGCCTGTCCTGTATGAGCGGCAGCGACTGTGTTCCCGAAATTTTTCGATTCATCACCGGGATTGTCGCTTAGGGTGCTGGCCGCCGCGAGGGTAAAACCTCCTTCGTCATCGATAATTTGCGCATATATATGACGAAGCGAGCGAAAAACGGTCAATCGCGGCCGCTGGGCGTCACCACGAACTTTTTTTCGAACACGCCGTTTACGTTTGGTCTGTTGAGTTGCATTAAACTTTTGTCGGTTCATAATATTATAGTGCTCAAGATCGAATTTTCCCGTTAGCACGCGGGTAAGTAACCTTACGGCAAATATGTTACGGTTTCGCTTGCGGGAATTCTCATACGCGCTGCGTATAATGTGTTTCTGTTATCCGCCGCTGGCAAAGGCCTTACCCGCTTTGCGTCGGATTACTTCATCCTTGTATCGTATGCCTTTGCCGAGGTACGGTTCCGGCGGACGCACTCGCCGAATCTCGGAGGCGAATTGGCCAAGTACCGCCTTATCCGGACTGCTTATACTGAAGGCCGCCGGTACGTCATTACCACGGGTGTTGGCGGTGCCGATATCGACTTTCACTTCATCCGGTATCTTAACTGTGGCCGGGACGGCAAAGCCCACGTTCAG
>DAOWIP010000348.1 GCA_030640865.1 Sedimentisphaerales bacterium
GGCACCTCTGGGAAATACAGAAAGGCGGCATGCAACATGAGCCATCTCAAATGGCGGGCATGGCCCGCCCTACAGAAGAACCCCCGCCCCTGCCTTCGCAGGGGCATGCCTATGCGGGGACATGCTTAACATCTGGGGCTAATAAAGAAATGGTGCGATTTCATCGGCACCCCACTTGATTGCTAAAATCGGAAAACCGGGAGGTGGGGAGGTTGAAAAAGGCCAAAAAATCGACAGTTCCTATTTTTTTAACGTCTTTGCAGACAAGAGGTTATGTGCCAATTGTCTTGTATTACGAATCGACACTATTGCTTTTGAGGGGTCGTTTTGAGTATAATAGTACCTTTGCTGAAAAGGATAGTATTAGATAATAATGAAGAAGTTAATATTAATCAGGGCCGGTAGCTCAGCCTGGCAGGAAGAGTCTCCGGAGAAGTTCTGCTGCGGATCAAAGCCTACCGATGACGAAGCGCGTTTGCAGGGCAGAGTCCCGCTGCCGTTGTCGGAAACCGACAAAAAGGCACTGAAGGAAAACGCGGCGGTTCTGCATCAGGAGAACGCGGAAATAATTTACAACAGCGGTAATGAGTCAGCGGGGCCCACGGCTGAATATCTGAGCAAACTCTACTCAATAAAAACAAAAGAAGCCCCCAACCTGCGCGAGCTTGATTGCGGTTTGTGGCAGGGACTGAAGATTAAAGATATAAAAAAACGATACGGCCGAGCCTATCGTCAGTGGCACAGCGACCCGGCAAGTATATGTCCGCCACAAGGCGAAAGTATTGTTACGGCAGGCGAGCGTATCTGCGAGGCATTGCAAAAAATCGTTCGAAAAAATAAAGATAAAACAGTTGTTATTATCGCCGCGCCCATCGCGGCTGCCCTGATCGAATGTATATTAAATCACGATAGTCTGGATAAGTTCTGGCATTTCGCCGAAAATCCAAAGCCGTTACAAACTTATAATCTGCGTAACGAAGAAACGTTCGAGCCACCGGCAGCGTCCGATGGAGAGACACCTTCCGAAGGGACGAGGATACACACTGCATGAGTAACAACGGCAGCACATCCTGGGACGGCTATTCACTCAAAAAAAAACGCGAAGTGCCGGAAGGTCTTTGGCGGCGATGCCCTGGTTGTGAGGATATGATCTTCACGCGTACCGTGGAGGAAAATCTTGGAGTTTGTCCCGAATGCCGGCATCATTTCCGCATTAGTGCTCGGCAGCGGATTAAGCAGCTATGCGATCAGGACAGTTTCGAAGAACAGATGGCCGATTATTTTCCGGTAGATGCGCTCAACTTTACCGACAGTCAGGCATATAAGCAGCGCTTGCGGAATTTGCAAAAAAAGACCGGCTTGACTGATGCCGTTGTAATGGGCAAAGGCTTTGTTAAGGGCCGTCCGCTTATCCTGGCGGCACTGGACCCGAATTTTATGATGGGATCGATGGGATCGGTAGTTGGCGAAAAGATCACGGTGGCGGCTGAACTGGCGACAGAACTACAACTACCGCTGGTAATCGTAAGTTGTTCCGGTGGCGCGCGGATGCAGGAAGGAGCACTGAGTCTTGCTCAAATGGCCAAAACCAGCGCCGCTGTCGGGCGACTGCACGAAGCGGGGGGGCTTTTCATCTCCGTCCTGGCAGACCCCACCAGTGGCGGTGTAACCGCCAGTTTTGCTATGTTAGGTGATGTAATTCTCGCCGAGCCGGGCGCGTTGATCTGCTTCGCCGGACCGCGGACTATTTGGCACACAATTAAAGTGGAACTGCCGGCCGGCTTCCAAAAAGCGGAGTTTCTACTCGAACATGGTTTTATCGATATGATTGTGCATCGTAAGGAACTGCGCAGCCAAATCGCGCGGATTATCGACTATTGCGGTAAATAAGGAGAGGGTGTATGAGTATATGAGTGTATGAGAAGCTTGACTCTTTATTCTTTTCTTTCCTCTTATACTCTTTTATGGTGGGAGTAGCTCAGCTGGTTAGAGCACCAGGTTGTGGTCCTGGGGGTCGCGGGTTCGAATCCCGTCTCTCACCCTTTTTGTAACCGTTCACGGGTTCTACCCAACTGGTCGGGATGCGACAAAATGTAAAAAACAGGCCATACGCATGGCACTGTTGCAGGTCGAATGGCTTGGATTAGCTCATATTAGACGATGATTAAAGGAGAGTTTCTGGCATATTTTATAAACCGACAGTTAAGTCTAAAGGGTATCTCTGAAAATTAACGATATTTCGTGCAAATTCTTGTAAAAGCGTTACAATATGCTTCGTTGGTTCTTTTATTATTATTTTCATTTTTCACGAGGGCATAACAATGATGCAAACCGGACTTTTCGACTGGCAAACGCGTTTTGAACAACTGGACAATGGTGGTGATCCACTGGTCAAACTCAATACCGTGGTTAAGTGGGAAACATTTCGCAGATCGCTCGAAAAAGTTCGGGATAAAGAACGGCGAAGTTCCAGAAGATTGGAGCAAAAACAAGAAACGCCAGAAAGATACCGATGCTCGTTGGACCAAGAAGAACGGTAAAACGTTTTATGGTTACAAGAACCATGTGAGCGTGGATGTGAAACATAAATTTGTCCGCAGCTATAATGTGACAGACGCGTCGGTTCACGACAGCAATGTTTTCGAAGAATTGCTTGATAAGAAAAACAGTAGCCGTGATGTGTGGGCGGATTCGGCTTATCGTTCGGCGGATAAATTGTACGAACTTGAAAGTCGCGGGTTTCGAGAACATCTTCAGCGTAAGGGTTGCCGTAATCGCAAACTGCCAGAAAGCCAGCAACGTGGCAATCGTACTCGTTCGAAAGTTCGCAGCCGGGTGGAACATGTCTTTGGCATTCAAGTACAACGCGCCGGTAATCTGCTGTTGCGAACAATCGGGCTTGTCAGGGCCAAAGCGAAAATAGGCTTGCGGAATTTGGCCTACAACATAGATCGATATAGCAGCTTGGCGACGACATAGGGGCCCGGTATGGGCCAATCGGGCAAAAACGCCCGGCAAGATCGCCGAAAGGTGATAAAAGCTCTCGCTAAGAGAGTAAAAACAAGTTCGATTTTGCGTTAAGTTGTCCAAAATTCTACTCAAAAACAGTTACATCAAATTTTGACTTCTAAAACCGTATTTTTAGAGGTTGCCTCATGAGTTTCTCAATCTTTTTATTTCCTGCTCATTACAAATTAGCCAGGCACGCATACCACGGGTTCGCAAGCGATATGGGTCGCAGGGTTTGATATTTTCCAACCAGATCAGAGTGCAATAACGGCAATTTCGTCGATTCTGCCAATATTCATCTACGCCGTATATCTGGTCGTTATAATCCCGATAAATCGAATCAATCTTGTCCGGCGTCAGATTCTTGAAAAAGAGCGTTTTTTTTACTTCTGCCTGGCCGCGTACTGGACCGCCTGACTCTTTCAGCAGCACTTTTTCACCGGCGGCGATCTGGCCGAAGGGCGGACAGGAGATTTTCGTCAGACGGCATTCCAGTCGTTTTTGGCCCGTTAGAATCAGGCTCAAATAAGACCGTTTCAGTATGGCGATATGAATTCGCATAATTATACCAATTGCGATTATACTCATTTCAGGTGAGAATACTATGTTGCACATAATGTTACGAACAATTCAGCTTTGCTTTTTGTATATATTCCTGATATAATGTGGCCTCAATCGAAAGGCAAGCTGTTTTTTTCTAATCGCCGCCGTATGCGGCAGAACCGACATCGACTATCGCTTTGCCACAGCCAATAACGTAAAGCAACGTTATTTTTCGGCCGATAAGTACCAATATGAGTGAAGATATTAAAAGTTCGACTGAATTTCCTTCAGAGCCGGCAAAATGGGGCGGCTGGTCCCGTCAGATAAAAATCATTCTGGCTCATTCGCTTTTTTTTACTGTTTCGCTGTTCCTTGCCTTCACGGTGGAAAGCAATATGGAGGTAGGCGACTGGTTTCCCGATCGGTACTTGAAATGGTTGTTGTTGACCTTGACAATCAAGCTGATTGTTTTTGGCCTGTTCCATCAGTACAAGGGCTGGTGGCGTTATGCGAGCGTATCGGACCTGCTGAGCATCATCAAGGCATCTCACATTAGCACGGTAATTATTGTTGTTGGGTGGTATATATCGAGCTACATTCCCACGACCCGCAACTGGATGATTGAATCAGACATTTTGAATGTGCCGGTCGCGGTAATGTTAATCGATTGGGGGGTAACGATTGTTGTTATTTGCGGGGTGAGGTTGGCCATTCGCCTGTATTACGAAGAGACCCAGACAATCTCTGGTGGACGGCTGACTCGCCTGTTGATTATTGGTGCCGGCAATGCAGGTGAAGTTCTCCTTCGGGAAATTCAACGCATGTCTGTATTGCGTTATGATGTCGTGGGTTTTATCGACGATGATCGGCGAAAGCACGGAGTACGGATTCACGGAGTACCTGTTCTCGCTTCGGTCGAACAGATCAGGACAATAGCCCGAAAACACAGTATTGACGAGATTGTGATTGCCATGCCCAGTGCCTCCCATAAGCAGTTACGCCGGGTCATCGAGCATTGCCAGGGGACGAATCTGCGTTTTAGTATAGTACCGGACCTCGTTGCTATTGCTTCGGGCAAGGTGCGGGTCTCGCAGATGCGAGAGGTGGACATCAACGACCTTTTGGGCCGTGAGCCGGTTACACTTGACCTTGATCTGATCAGCGATTTTCTTATGGACAAAGTGGTGGTGATTACCGGAGCCGGTGGATCAATCGGCTCGGAGATGTGCCGCCAGGTCGGTCATTTTAAGCCAAAAATGCTCTTACTGATCGAACAGGCTGAGAACGAATTGTTTTATATCGAGCGAGAGTTGAGAGACAAATTCCCTGATGTAGTCATCAAGGCTTTTATCTGTGATATTGGTGATAAGGCAAGAGTGGAATCGCTGTTTGGGCAGTACCGCCCCGATGTGGTGATTCACGCTGCGGCCCATAAACATGTTCCTTTGATGGAGCTTAATCCCGGCGAGGCAGTCAAAAACAATGTGGTAGGCACACGGAACGTAGCTACCACCGCGGATAAATTCGGTGTGGAGCGATTTGTGATGATTTCCACCGACAAGGCTGTGAATCCCACCAGTATTATGGGTTCCAGCAAACGGTTTTCGGAGATGTTGATCCAATGTCTCAACAGTCGCAGTCAAACTCATTATGTAACCGTACGGTTCGGCAATGTTCTGGGCAGTAATGGCAGCGTTATTCCAATCTTCAAGAAACAGATCGCCGCCGGCGGCCCGGTAACGGTAACTCATCCCGAAATGCGGCGTTACTTTATGACGATTCCGGAGGCGTCACAGTTGGTATTGCAGGCCGCGGTAATGGGCCGTGGAGGTGAGGTTTTTGTCCTCGATATGGGCGAACCGGTCAGAATCCTCGATTTGGCTCGCAATCTGATAACCCTCAGCGGGTTCAAGCCGGACGAAGACATTGAAATTACATTCTCCGGCATCCGGCCCGGCGAAAAACTGTTCGAAGAACTGGCAATGGACGCCGAAGACATGCAGCCTACCAGACATCCCAAGATTCATATCTGGAAGAACGTACCCACCGACGAAGCGGTTCTGAACGATACGGTTAAACAACTACTGGCCGTCGCCGATACGAAGGATAACCATGATAAGATTGTCGGACTAATCAAGGAAGTAGTGCCGGAATATGTCGGCGATGTGGACAGTATGAAACTTCACGAAGAACATCTTTCCAAAACCAACAGCAACAACAGTTAAGTAGGGTGCGATGTATCGCACCATTTGTTTTATTTTCTTTTGTTTTCTATCTTCTGCATTCTTTCTTTCTCAGTAACATTTTAGCCAAATGTAGCGCATGCATCCAGTATGTCAGAAACAAAGCTTCCCGCCCCACACTGTCATTTCGATCGGAGGGACGCGTTAGCGTCACGGAGTGGAGAAATCTATTAAAACAGTTTTTTTGTAACATTACTTTTCGAGTATTGCTTCACATGGTTAAAATGTTACCTTTCTCACAACTCACAACTCACAACTCATTTACACATTATATATAAATGATTTTACCCCCGCCTCGAATTGTAACCCGGCCGGAATCTATTTCTAACATAACCGTACGGCTGTATGTTCCGCCGACATCCTTTCCGCGGATCGACAGCCTCTTTTCGTGCAGCAGTTCTGACAGCATTTCGTAATTATATCGTCCAATATCTGTTTTCTTTGACGCTTTTAGCACTTGTGCCCCTCCGGCCACCTTGGTTATCAGCCTGCGTTTAACCGCCCCCATTTTACAGACCGCCTTTAATAACAGCGGAAATCCCGTATCCGCGTATTTCATCGGCGCATTTTGTTCTTTGCCTGTATCTATCTCTCTTGCGGACGGCAGTAGATAGTGCAGTAGTCCACCAACGTGTTTTACCGGATCGTACAGTGTTACCGCGATACAGGAACCAAGCGCGTATGTTACCAGGGTGGTTGACGGATCGTCGCTCACTTTCATATCGGAGATTTTTACGACCTTGACCTGTTTGTTTTTCAGGGCCGACAAGGAATATATCTTTTCTTTAGCCATCTGTATTAGCCCTCGCTGTTAAGCGGGGTTTCTTAAGTAGGGCGGGCCTGGGCGCCGCGTTTATTAGCCCCCGATGTAAAATCGGGGGATTCTTCTCTTCTCTCTTCTGACTTCTGATTTCTTCTTTATTCGATGTTGCCCCTGCCCCCTTTAATTATTGCAAGGCATGTGGAGATGTAGCCCCATTATCTTTCTGTTTTTGTAGCAGCTTCTTCAACTCTTCCACTATCTCAGGGTGTTTTTTGGCGACGTTATTTTTTTCTTGTACATCTTCCTCGATATTGAAGAGATTATTTCCAACGAGTTTCCATGAACCTTTGCGAATGGAAAATCTCCCGCCATAATCGTGGTGTACAATTGAGTTTCTGATTTCTCTTTTTTCTCCGAGAAGTACCGACAATGCATTGAAACTGTCTTCGCCCATATTTTTATCAAGTTCATATTCGACTATCGCGGCAAAAGTTGCCATCATATCGGTAAGGCAAACAAGCACATCATTTTCGGTACCGGGTTTAATCTTCCCCGGCCAACGTGCGACAAACGGCACTCTATGCCCTCCTTCCCAGAGGCTTGTTTTATACCCGCGTAAATCCCCTGCGCTTTTATGCCCGAAATATTTATTTTTACCTGTTTTGGGCGTATCTATACCGGCAGCTTTGGGACCATTATCGCTTGTTACGATAATAAGTGTGTTTTCCTCTATTTTCAGTTTCTTGAGCAAACCTGTAATTTGTCCAACCATCCAATCCACCAATTGCACATGATCTCCACGCCAACCTGCCTGGCTTGTGCCTCTCATGAATTCGGGCATTATATTGGGGCGGTGCGGCGCTTCAGGGGTAAAGTGCAGGTAAAAGGGAGTATCGGGGTTGGTATTTATGTGTTTCTTAATAAAATTGATTGCTTTTTCTGTGTAGATTTCATCTACCCGGTATGAATCCCAGTCTTCTGCGACAACCGCCGGGCCTTTGGCATGGCTGTCATGCCATTTCCGATACCTTTCAGGAAACTCTCTGACTGTCGGATCATAAACATTAAAGTCTATCGGTTTCAGCTTACTCATAATTTTATGGTTCTCGACAAATATCAATGGAAACATATTTTGAGCGGCTGCCGTAACGAATGAATAATTGAAACCCAGATCTTTGGGACCTCTCCCCAGGTATCCTTTGGAGTAATCAACGGGCGCTTTATCTTCCCAGCCGAGGTGCCATTTTCCAATTTGCGCAGTTTTATAGCCGCGTTTCTGCATCATATTCCCGATTGTTTTCCGGCCGGGTTCGATCAATGAATAATTATACCCACACCAGAACACTTCCTTTTTGAGTCGGCTTCTCCAGCAATATCTTCCTGTAAGAACCCCGTAACGGGTCGGTGTACATACTGCCGACGGACTGTGGGCGTCTGTTAAACGTATTCCCTGTTCCGCCAATAGATCGATATTGGGAGTTTGAATCTTGCTGGCCCCGTAACAACTGAGATCGCCATACCCCAGATCGTCAGCCATAATGTAAATAATATTGGGCTTTCGTTTCTGCGGATACTTCGGCACTGCAAACAGCGATGCTGAAAACAGACCTGTAATACCGACACTTGATACCTTCAGAAAATTTCGTCTTGTATATTGCATATTATTCTCCTGCCTGATAATTTGTACTACTAACCATAAAAGTTTTGTAGGGCGCGGTCTTACCCCACACGGTTATTCTCTGTTTCTCATTAGCCCCTCACTTTAGTGAGGGGTTCACAACTCGTATAATTTTTCTTTCAACCGTTTCAACGGTTTTCTATTCTTCGTTTCCTTCGACTGGTGGCAGCGTCCCGCCGCAGGCGAACTTGTCCGCCGAAGGCCCAGAGGTGCTCTTTAACCGATTTTCTATCATTCGTTATTTCCAATATTTTTTCGATTTCCGCCATAGGTCCGCCTGTGGCAGATTGAATGTTGGACGTTCAACTCTTTCTGTATTCAATATTTCTTCGATTCGATCCCGACTTGTCGGGATTGAACGTTGAATGTTGGACGTTCAATTCTTCTTCTATTCCTTCTTTCTCACCACTCACAACTCACCACTCACTCACACGTTATATATTGATAATTTTGCCTCCGCCTCGAATTGTAACCTTGCCGGAATCTATTTCCAGCATAACTGTACGGCTGTGTGTTCCGCCGACATCTTTTCCGCGGATCGACAGTCTTTTTTTGTGCAGCAGTTCTGACAGTATTTCGTAATTGCCTCGTCCGACATCTGCCTTTTTTGGCATTTTTACTACTTGTGCTCCTCCGGCCACCTTAACTATCAGTCTGCGTTTAACCGCCCCCATTTTACAGACTGCCTCTAAGAACAGCGGAAATCCCGTATCTGCGTATTTCAAC
>DAOWIP010000110.1 GCA_030640865.1 Sedimentisphaerales bacterium
ACCGGCGAAACACTTATGCTGAACTATCGTATCTTGGTAACCGAATCCGATATGCCCAGCCGCCAGGCATTCGCCGCCCGCTACGAGACTTTTGCCAATACACCAGAAGCCAAAGTGAGCAGTTTCTGATTTGATAGCAAAGTGCGTGAGGTGCGACCCCGCCCTACAAGACTGTTACAATGTACTACTGGTGTAGTATATTTTGCCGGTAGTCCTCGAAGAGTTGTTCGAAAACCGCGTCCCAGTTTCGGGTAAGGGTATAATCGCGGGCCTGGACGCCCATTTTTTTTCGTAGCGGTTCATCGTCGATAAGCGTCTGTAACTTGGTTCGCATATCTTTAGTGCCTGTGGTGATAAAGCCGTTCTCGCCGTGCCGGACCAATTCTTTGGGCCCCATTTTGTCCGTAACGATAACCGGCAGGGCGGAACTCATCGCCTCCAGAACGACATTACCAAAGGTGTCGGTAGTGGAAGGGAAAATGAATATATCAGCGGAGGCGTAGGCACGGCTGAGTTCTGCGCCATTCAGGAATCCGGGAAAAATAGCGGTTGGACAATGTTCCTGCATTTCCTGACGATAGGGTCCGTCACCAACGATATGTAATTTGGCGTCTTCCTTGCCCTTGAATATCTCAGTCAGGACATCAAGGTTTTTCTCAGTCGAGACTCGGCCGACATAAATTACAACCACCTCGTCATGTTCTTCGCGATAACGCGGATGAAACTTTTCAGTGTCGATACCACGTGAGAAAATACCGATCTTCGTTTTCAATTTTTTCTCTAATAGTGCTTTAGTATGTTCGGACGGTGCCAGCACCAATAAAGTTTGATTATAATACCACTGCATATATTTCCATGTAGCGTCTTCGGATCGTTCGCCGGTGTGTTCGGTTGGCAAGTGGAATTTCTGGACGATTTTTTCAACACGATTACGGACATATTCCGGTAATGAAGTGTGGTACGAACTGATAAGTGGTATCTTGTCCAGCCGCGCCAGTGCCAGGGCGTTCAGGCCCATCGAGCCGGGCGTAGCGGTATGGATCAAATCATAATGCCGTTTGCGAAACTCGTTGAACATTCGCAGGCGTGGGATTTTGAGGTCAAAGATCATATCGAAATATATATCGACAGGAGCCGCCGGCTTATAACGGTGAATGCGAACCGAGCCTGATTCTTCTACGGAGTCTTTCTCGGTAGCGTGGGTATAGATGTCGAGATGGCGGTTGGTTTTTCGGCAATATTCGGTCAGATGACGGAAGGTATTGGCAACGCCGTTCACCTCATCGTATGTGTCGGTGAACAGGGCAACATGTATTGGCTTGGTTGTCATTATTTCTTACCAGTCCTCAGCGACGATTTCAATGCCACAGAGAATAGTCTCTTTGACGGGGCTGGAGTTGGTTGGAGTCAGGGTAACGGTCAGTGTTTCGTCGGCCGATACACCATTAAATTCTCTGACAACGGCCCGGTTGCCGCCGCCGGATTCTGCGACAATATCAAAGTTTTTCTGTACGGTTTTGTCCTGCAAAGCAATATCGAAGATACGCTCGCCCGGCCGACGGGTTTTGTCCGGTTCCAGAAAATGGAGCCGGACCGTATAGCGACGGAGTTTCAGGCCGGCCTTCGATTGCGCCAATTTAATTGTAATACTGTTCAGTCCTCTGGCCCCGGAGGCGGCGATCCATTTCAAGCCATCACCATCGACCAGCGAGGCGTGTTTGCGAAAATATCGAGGTTTTGCCGGATCGGTATTGATAGCGGTCGTTGGCGACGGGCCACCAACGCTGGGATAATCCAGCCACAAGGTGTTGTTCTCGGCCTTGCGGTCGCCGGGCGCACCTAAGTTGATTCCCAGCCTTCGAATCGGATCGCTGCTCGGAGCGATTTTGTTAAAGGTCCACATTTCTGCGTCAGGCGTATGGACCAAAGCAAGAGACGTCTGATTCTGATAGCTGCATGTACAGGTTCGAGTATAATCCGGGGCGTTGAGAACACCGTTAGCCACAACAAGGTTGGATGTGCAGCTTGATTTGAAACCGCCGATGTTGCCGGTGCCGCCGTCATTTTCAAGATCGAAGAAACCAGCGGCCGCCGAGCGGAAAGTCAACAGGTGTTCACTGCCGATGACTGTGTTGCAGCCATAGTTGCGGGCGTATTCCCAGCGGACCAATTCGCCGGTCAAGGGATGCCGACGCATTATTTTGTCGCCTGTCAGCAGGTCGAAGGCCTTTGCCTGCGTGATGATAGTGTTTCCATGCAGGATGCAGGGGCCGCTGTACTTATGAGGCTTGTCCCAGAGTACCGTTCCATCCCCGCCACGGCAGACGGCCATCCGGTCGTCCGGCTCAGACAGCATATCGCGGGAAGAGCGATACCCCTGCAACAGAACATCGAATTTTTCCGAATAGCTCAGCCAGGTACCGAAAATATTAGTGTTATTCTCCCATCGAATCTTACCGCTTTTTATGTCTATTGCCAGCATACGATATGTTTTAACAGTTTCGGCGGCGGCTTGGCCCATCGCTTTTTCGATGGTGGGAGGTAATTTGTCCAGGCAGAAGACCTTGCCGTCGCCCACGGCAATAGTGTTATGAATAAAGCCGTGCCGAGCATCGAACCGCCACAATATTCGGCCGGTATGGCGGTTCATCACCACTATTTGTCTGCCGGCAAGATTATCGTAATATCGTCGCCACAGGCGTTTTCTGTCGGCCTTTTTTTTATTCGTTTTTTTATTACCACTTTCCTTTTTAGTGTCTGCTTTTTTATCGTCTTCGGATTTAAGCCATTTGGAAAATTCGGCAAACCCGCTTGTTCCGATCAGATAATCATTATAAACGCCGATATAGCCCCATTCACGTTTTTTATCATCGTTGCTGTCCGGCGGCGAGATAACCATCAGATCATTGCCGGTAGCTGCGTCCAGAACCCGGCAGCTTCCCCCTTCCACTACATATACTTTGTCCA
>DAOWIP010000413.1 GCA_030640865.1 Sedimentisphaerales bacterium
GGCCCGTCATAATCCTTCAATAATTCGTCAATAAGCTCGTGTTTACGCTTTTCCTGAAACAATTGTTTGGCCATAGTAACTTCCTTTCATAAAATAAGTTAACATATCTATGACCATTTACACAGTTTATTTTACACCCTCTAAAAGTCGCTGCTGTACGGATACCAATAGCGAACCACAGCCCACAAGCAAAAACTATTCCCCAGACAATCCATTCAACAATGAACAAGACAGACATTATTCGCCCCGTAATCTGATTTCAGATAGAACATTGATTATATTGTTTTCGTATAACACTCTATTTTTCTTACAGCACGACCATTTCAGTGTTGGAAGGTTCGCCTTCGCTTGCCTTGTTGGCAACTATGATACGATATTTCAGCGGCAAATTCAACTAATTGCGGCTATTTTACTTAACATCCCCGAAATAAACAACTTATATCACTTTCTTCAATCGTTATAAGACCTTTGCTGATTTACTTTGCGACAGGTAAAGCTTCATTTATGACATATCACGCTTAATATGCGATATATCATGCTTCATATATGGCAGATAACGCTTCATTTGTGGCATATCACACTTCAGATGCGACATATTAAACTTCATATACGGCATATCACATTCACTTTGTCCCGATGTAAGCCGTGTAAGGTGGGGTCTTACCCCACGTGGTTTTCTATCCGATGCGCAACTCTTTCTCTATTCAATTTCTTTGATTCGACGTTGGGCGTTGAATGTTGAATGTTGGACGTTCAACTCTTCCTCCATTCTCTTCCTTCTTTCTCTTTCTCACCACTCACCACTCACAACTCACAACTCACAACTCACAACTCACTCTTAAACCACTTCCACTACTGTGCCTTCTCGATGATGACGTAGCAACAAACGAATAGGCACTTCGGAGAAGGGCAGTATATCGCGCAGGCGGTTCAGCAGAAATCGGCGATAGTTTTCATCGATCATTGAGGGGTTATTCACGAACAGCAGCAGGGTTGGCGGGTTCGTGCCTACCTGGGTACCGTAATAGATACGTGGCAGTCCCACTTTGCGCCGGGCGGACGGGGCACGTTCGCCAACAATTTGCCGGATGGCCTTGTTTATTTTCGAGGTGGATACGATGGTGCCTGCCTGTTTGAATAAATTATTGGCCAGGTCGAGCAGTTTATGTACGTTTTTACCCTCGCTGGCGGTAATGAAACTGATTGGGGCATATCCCAACCCCGGCAACGTCTTGTCGAGGTAGTCCGCGAATTCCTGCGTATCGAGTCGGTCGATTACCAGGTCGCACTTGTTAATCACGATAATGCAGGGCTTGTATTCGTCGGAGAGAAACCTCGCCAGTTTTTTATCGACCTGACAGACAGGATCGGCCGCGTCGATAAACAGCAGTACCACTTCCGCCCTGCGTATTGACCGTGTGGCCCTGGTATAGCTGTAAAATTCGATACTGTTTTGGGTCATCTTACTTTTTTTACGCACACCGGCGGTATCGATTGCTATGAAGGTGCGTCCGTCTTTCTCGAAGCGGACATCGACCGCGTCACGGGTCGTGCCCGGTACTTCACTGACAATAACTCGTTCTTCACCTGCGAGATGGTTTATAAAAGTGCTTTTGCCGACATTGCGTTTGCCGACGACTGCCATTTTCATTACCTCTGCCTGTGGCCGATCAGTCTGATGATCTTTCAGTTCATGCAGGACTCGCTCGACGAGTAGTTGACGATTTCGGCCGTGCTGGGCTGATACTGTAACCGGTTCGCCGAAACCAAGTTTGAAAAATTCGCCGATATGGGAATCCAGCGAGGGTGAGTCGGCCTTGTTAGCGACCAGGAGTACGCTTAATTGTGGCCGTCGCAACAGTTTAGCCACCTGCTGATCCAGGGCGGTTACTCCATCGCGGACATCGACCACGAACAGTACCAACTCGGCCTGTTCGATTGCGATACGGATTTGGCCCTCGACGTGCTCGGTAAGGTTATCGTGATCTTCGATGCCGTAGCCGCCGGTATCGACCAGCTCGAAATACTGGTCATCCAGATCGACAATGGCGCTGACCCGATCGCGGGTTACGCCGGCGGTCGGTTCGACGATACTGATTTTCCTCCCGGCCAGGGCATTGAGCAAACTGCTCTTCCCCACGTTCGGCCGACCCACTATAGCCACAATTGGTAATTCCATAAAAATTCCGAGATAAAACTTTATTATTTAGCCCCCGATGTAAAACATGTCCCCGCATAGGCGGGGATCGGGGGGTTCTTCTTAAGTAGGCCGGGCCGTGCCCGCCATTTACTCTAAAGCCCTGAAAGGCCGAAAGAAAGCAACTCTGTAAAAAGTGTGAACGGTTACTTTTTTCTGAGTTTCAACCATCGGCAACGGAAGGCGTCGCGAAGCTTTTCCGTGAACCGCAGCCCCATTTTTTGAGTGCTTGTATTGAATTCCATTCGTGCGACTCGTTGTGGCTCGGGCTTTTTGCTGCGGAACAGCCCGGTCAGCATTAACAGCGAGACAACAAATCGTACCCACTTTTGAATTATTGTAGTCATCATAAGATAAAGAGGAGGCTGTGTTATTGGTTTAGCGTTGCCACGTTTGGCCTACGCAGGCTAATAATTCTTCACGATCCCGTGCCCGGATTGACTTCATGGGCCAAAGCTGGTGTTTTTCCAATATGTGATATTCAGTCTGGTAATATTTTTGTACCTGGCTGACTCCGGCATCCACCGGTCCGCTACCGCGAAAACCGCTATCGCCTATCCATCGCCCGATTTCCTGCTCGTACTCGGCAGGGTATATCAGAGCCATCAGCAACAGATTATCCGATTGGGCCAAATGCAGCTTGGCGCGACAGGGGGGTAGCTGTTTTTCACTCCAGTTGCAAAGCGCCTGAAAATCACGACGGCCGGAGTTCTCATCACGGCAGTGAAAGAACATACCGCTTTCCAGGAAAAACTTTTCTCTCGGCACACCAGCCACTTCCATCGTACCGTCCGGCCGGGCACGATGAATCTTATATACCTTGGCTTCGGCGAACCGTTCTGATTCAAGCAGTGTGGCAACTTCTTCCGCGACATAACCAATTCCGCACTGTCCCTGGAAATCAATTACGTAAAATCCGATATATTTCTCCGCGTTGTCTGTTTTTGGTAAAATCATAAATTTTCTTCGTTTTCCAACCTGAAGAGTTTAATAGTTTTTTCCCGGCATGAGCGAGCCTGGTGTGATTTCGATCCTGCCGTTGACCAGATTGTCTCTTATCATATTGTTCTTTCCTTTTACCAAACGGATAGAAACCGGTTTTTTCACTTCCGGTCTGTCATCGTGAATTAAACAATCAGTAACACGTACATTTTCAACATTCTGTAAAAGTATCCCACAACCATCGCAATTGAGGATCGAGCAGTTTGTGATATTGAATCGCCGGCAACCTTCGAGGATCAGCCCTGCCGGCGTCTTCATAGTACCGTTGACATGCAAGCCGGTCAGTGTAACATCGACACAATCACGGAACACCAGACTATTGGAACTTTTAGGTTGGTTCCTGTAGTCATAGTCAGGGTTGCGGTCAAGAAGATTTGCGCCAACGACAATATTGGAGCTTCCCTCGACCAACAAATCATGAGCATAGCCTTTCCAGAAAGTATTGCCAGTGATTACTACGCCCCTGCCGTGGCGAATGTGAATATTCACAGATACATCAGAGAACACATTATTGGCAATGGACATATTACCAACTTTTTTGTTATCCTCTGGCCCACGGCCCAGCAGCCGGATATTGGCGGAGTCAGGGGCATTGTGTGAATGCTGGATAGTACAGCCGACGATCGCGCATTCGCGAAGGGAACCATCCCGAACGTCAAATAATACGTTCGCTGTGGGAGATTCTTCGTGATTCAAGTTGTCTTCGATGTCGCAACTGCCGATCTGCAGGTTGCGGACATCACCGGCCAGGACGACAATTCCACCACCCTGGTTATAGCTGATATGGCAATTGGTAACGTTGATCTGGTGAAGGTTCACTCGATCAAGGAAGATTCCGACACCACGGTTTTCGTATATATGACAGTTGGAAATGATTACGTTACGATTTTTTTTAGTCAGGTGAATCCCGTGCAGTCCCTTGCGGACAAGGACGCGGGTAAAGGTTCCCTGCATGGTATAGCTGGCCTCGATACCGACGGCCTCAGGGTGGGCGCCGACGATCTCCAGGCCGTCCACAAAAGGCATTCGCTGACGCTGCCAGACGTTTTGCTTAACTGTTTTTGGACTGGCAGTCCCATTATGGGTGCCAACAAACTTGAGTGCAGGGCCGGCCCCGGCCATGACCAATTTTGCGGTACCGTCAGCAACAATCGAAGTTGGTCCGACCCGATCCAGTTCGATTATAATCGATCTGGTAATGCGATAGACACCTCGCGGCAGGTAAATCCTGCCTGCTTTGGCATCAACCGCCCTTTGGAGCGCCACGCTATCATCGGACTTCCCGTCGCCGACGGCACCAAAGTCCCTGACCGTTACGGACTCAACTTTAGCGATTGGCGGTTTCTGGGCGAGACTGCTGTTATTTGCCGGCGCGAATCCCAGCAAAATCGCCCCGATGGCCAACCATAAATATTTTCTTTCCATACACATTGAATCATATATCCTCTCACAAATCTGTGCATAATTATAGTATCATTTTTTAGCAGGTATTCACTTTGTGTTCACATTTCTGCCTTTGCGAAGCATTTGGCTCAATTTTTTTATTATTTGTCGGTTCTCCGGCTCATTGACGACATTTCGGTTTTCCTGCGGATCATTTTGGTGATCGTACAGTTCTTTTTCGAGCACATCGCCGTCTTTTATCCATTCTGCGTAGCGATACCGATCTGTCCTCATCGAATATCCCATAACGCCATATTCTTTGCGTGGAAACTGGCTGTACGCGGCGTCCTTGAATTTACGATTGGGGTCTTCCAGTAAAGGCACCATACTCAGTCCCTGACAATGTTTTGGGATGGGCAGTCCGCAAAGCTCGCTGAGTGTGGGATAGATATCCAGAAATTCGACCAGGGCAGCGGTTTTTTCGCCGGTACTCTTTTGTCCTGGTACGCTTATTATCATTGGTGCGCGGGTATCCAGCTCGAAATTGGTCTTTTTGCTCCATGAATTGTATTCGCCCAGTTTCCAGCCATGATCTCCCCATAGGATAATGATGGTATTTTCGCGTAGCCCTAAGCGTTCCAGTTCCCCGATTACCCGTCCGACTTGCGAATCGACATAACTTACGCAGGCGTAATAGCCGTGGATCAGCGTTCGGGCCTTTTCATCGCTGACATTTTTCTCGTCGGGTATATCATGATAGGCCCTCATCTCCGTTTCTTTGGGGAAAGCCATATCGGGCGTATTCTGCGGCCTTGTCCGGTTTTTAGCCAGGCGGACGTCCTCACGTTTGTAGAGGTCCCAATATTTTTTGGGTGCCACGAACGGAATATGAGGTTTGAGAAACCCTACTCCCAGGAAGAACGGCTTGTCTTTGATCTGCTGTAAAACCTGAATAGCTTTCTCGGTGGTTTGTCCGTCGCACGGCACATTATCAGGCACATCGGGCGCTTCTGTTGCCAGACCTCGGACAAAGCAATTCACCCAGTTATCCACAGGTGCGCCGTGTCTTCTGCGACTTTTGGAATAAACCTCACGGGCGACTCTGATTCCTTCGGGCGTATAGTAATAACGCGGCTTCGGCCACCACGCCGGCACACTCCATGACTTGGGATCGTCATGGCGGCTGAATATCTTAAACGAACCGTGATACATTTTACCGATGGCCTGGCTGTGGTAGCCGTGGTTCATGAAATGTTGCGGTAGGGTAACGACGTCCGGCACTTTTTTGCGGAAATGGGTGGACAGATCGCACACGCCGGTCCAATCGGGCCGAAGACCTGTCAGCAGGCTCGCACGCGATGGGGCGCACAGCGACTGTTGGCAATACGCTCGTTCGAAGAGCAGTCCTTGTTCAGCCAGCTTATCGATATTGGGCGAGATGATCTGCTTGTTCCCATAGCAGTGGAGTTCCGGCCGAAGATCATCTACAGCGATGAACAGCACATTCATTTTGCGACCGGACGAATTATAAACCGGCTTACCCTGAAGTAGCTGCGGCCCCAGAAGGGACAACATTGTCGCCTTACCGGTAATTCCGATAAATTCCCGTCGTGTCAAATGTTCTTTGATAGACATGTCAGTCAAACCTCAATAAATGGTAATTTTTCTTGCCGCTTCGCAGCACCAGGATCGACTCTGATGCTCGTGAATCCGGCGTCAGGGTATGGTCGATGGCATTAACACGAATATTATTAACATAAGCGCCGCCCGCCTTGACCAGTTTTTTTGCTTCTCCTCTTGAACCGCACAGTCCGGTTTCGCACAGGGCGTCCAATATTGGCAATCCCTGGTTCAGTCGTTCGAGTGGCAGTAATGTACTGGGCACATCCGCGAATATACTGCCCAGTTCACGATCGCCAAGCCCGCCGATTTCTTCTCCGAACAGGAACCGGGAAGCCGTCTGGACTAACGCCAGTTGTTCTTCGCCGTGGGCCAGTCTGGTTACTTCTTCTGCCAACACTTTCTGGGCTTCCCGTTTTTCCGGCTGTTCCTGTACGGTTTTTTCCAGTTCGGCAATCTGTTCCAATGGCAGAAACGTAAAATATTTTAATAATTTTATCACGTCTTGGTCATCGGAACGTATCCAATACTGATAAAATTCATAAGGACTGGTCTTTTCCGCTGCCAGCCAGCATTTTTCTCCGGTAGCTGTCTTGCCGAATTTCTGGCCGTTGGAGTCGGTGATCAGCGGTGAGGTCAGGCCATAGACTGCCCTGCCGTCGAGCTTACGGGTCAGATCGATCCCCGCGACAACATTGCCCCACTGGTCATCGCCGCCCACCTGTAGTTGGCAGTTGTATTCCCGGCTGAGATACAGGAAGTCATAGGCCTGCAAAAGCTGGTAACTGAACTCGGTAAAGCTCATTCCAATCTCGCTTTGTAGTCGTTTGCGGACAGATTCTTTGCCCATCATCTCGCCCACGCGGAAATGTTTGCCCACGTCGCGGAGAAATTCAACAAAGCTGAACTTACCTATCCAGTCGGCGTTATTGACCATAATCGCCCGGTTGGCGACACCCTCGAAATCAAGAAAATGGTGCAACTGTTGCTTAATGCCTTCCAGGTTTTGTTGGATAGTTTGTTCATTGAGCAGGTTGCGTTCCTCATTTTTGCCGCTTGGATCGCCTATCATGGCTGTGGCCCCGCCGACCAGGACGATAGGCCTATGACCGTGCCGCTGAAATTGTGCTAAGATCATTATTTGCAAAAGGTTACCAATATGCAAACTCTCTGCCGTAGGGTCAAAGCCCGCATACAGGGCTATAGGCTTTTCCAATTTTTTCGCCAGTTGTTGGTCTGAATAATGGCTGACAAAGCCCCGTTGATTGAGAGTATCGAATACGTTCGCCACAAATCCATTCCTTATAATCTATCGCGTTTCCACAGAATAAACAGAACAGCC
>DAOWIP010000467.1 GCA_030640865.1 Sedimentisphaerales bacterium
CGCAGCGCATCCTTGATATGGACGTGCTTCAGCCACGGAGCGAGCACCTTTATAGCCTCGATCGGATCACCCTTTTCGTATAGTATCAGGTTTGCCGGGTCGAAGTTCACCTGTATGGCTGGATGGTTCAACTCTTCGAGGAAAATCTTCAGGTCCTCGGCGGTTTCCTGTCCGGTCTCCAGCAGGAAAGTGATTTTTTTTTCGGCTGCCGCGTCGGCTATCACTCGTACCCGATCGTAAAACTTTTTGGTGTATTCCGGTTTCGTATGATCGATGAACCCTATGTGGGTCGATAAGTATTCCACACCCAGTTCGGCTGTTATGTCGATAGCGCCAAGTGCCAGCTTACGGTTTTCGTCCCAGTGCTCGTCCGGGGTAACACCGCCGGTTTCTTTAATAGTATCGACAGTAGTATAATCTTCGTGCGGGAAGTCGATCATCGCACAACTGATCGTCCAGTCCTGCTCACGAATAAACTTGAAATATTCCCGTCCCTCTTCACCAATCGCAGGCCTGATCGCCAGGTGAACGTACGCAATATCCAACTTACGCATTGATTCAGCTACCTTTTGGACGTCTTCCTGTAAAGACCAACTGCAAATTGATATCGGCCAATCGTTACATTTACGCATGATAATATTCTCCTAAAAATATTGTAAGCGTTCACGTTTTTATAAGTCGCGTTCTTTCGCCCTTTCAGGGCTTAAAAAGTTGTTGTCACAAACTTACCGGAGGCTTGCGCCTCCGGCTAAAAACTTTCGTCCCTTTGGGACTGATGAGCAAAAGAACCAGTTAAATGGTGGGTTAAGAACCCACCCTGCCAATTTTTTGAGATACCCATTATTTAATGGAAACAATACCGCCTGTGCGAATGGATTCCTTTTCCGCTTCCACGATTTTGATTGAGTTGAGGGACTGTTCAAGAGTTGTAACAGGCGGCAGGCTTTCCCCGTTAATCAACCGCACAAGGTGATCGATTTGCCGGATGTAGCCGTCGCCGGACGGAACCTCCGGCGTAAAGGCATCGCCATCGACCGGACATACCTTAAAAGCCGGATCGCGAGTGCAATCATATACAATCGTCGCCTTCTCCAGTATGATATTCATACTCATTTCAAACCCGAATGAAGGAGCCATTGCCCAGCCGCCCTCGGCAGTGATTACCATATTGTCATCATAAAGATATTGCGTGACGATATGCGCCAGGCCGCCGCCGGCACCTTTCGCACCGAAACTGCATACCGCCCGCGGCGTCCCCAACAGATATTGCACATAATCCGAATCGTGGATGTGCAGGTCAAGTTCCACACCGCCACTTCGCTGCTGGTTCATAAGCCAGTTTTCATGACTCCACGTTGGCGGAGCGCTTAAACGGCGAAATGAGGCTGCCAGCAACTTTCCGTACTTGCCGTCGGCAACGATCTGTCGGGCTACAGCCCACTCCGGCCAGAAACGAAGGCAATGACCGATCTGTAATATTTTTCCACTGTCCTTGGCGGCAGCGATCATCCGCTCGCACTCGGGTACGTGCAGACTCATCGGTTTTTCGCACAATACATGCACACCCGTCTCCAGGGCCTGAACAGTACTGTCGGCGTGCAAAAACGTCGGGAGAGTAATCGAGACCACGTCCAGTTTTTCCTGAGCGAGCATTTTGCCGAGGTCAGGATAGATATTTATGCCGCTGAAATCGATTGCCTCTTCCGCCCCCGCGACATTACCAACCGCCTTTTTGGAGTCCTCCACGACATTCTCATTGATGTCGCAAATAGCCACGATTTTCGCGTCGTCCCGTCCCTTCCAGCAGCGATAGTGCATACGGCCCATAAAGCCGAAACCCACAACTCCAATATTCAGCATTACTTGTACTCCTTATCATGTTCAAATGGTTATACAGGTTATTTTGCAACATTTTGATGCAACCGCCAAAAGTCCGAAAAACGCCGCAAAAACCAACTATCTGCCCGTGCGGCAGCACCGGCAATGCTCCAAAATCGAGGGGGCAAAGCACTTTTGACGCTGGCGTCCATTTTAGCCAAGTAAAGCAGGATATTCAATTATTTTTTTTTGCGATTTCTTGCCGAGACCGCATTATTTACATATAATCCGGATTCTCAGAGGCCATAATTTGATTACATTTGATTACAGTGGAATAAATTGATTGGAAATTACCATTATCCCAATGCATAAGAGGAAAGACCAATGAAACACTTACAATCTATTATTAGCGGGTTAGTTTCTCTGTTTTTAATATTGGCTGTGGGGTCGGTTAATACCTGCTCCGGCAGGGAACCGGCAAAGGCTGAAATAGCTGTATTGAGCAAAACGGCCGAGAGCCTGCAACAGGAGCATATCAAGGATATGCAGGAGAAGTTTAACGGCCGGGCGGAATATCGGCGAATGCAAAACGCCGTTACCGTGAACCCGATTAACGAACTGGCGATGAATCGGGAGATTTTTGCCGGTATGACGGACACTTTCTCGCACAAGCTCGATGACTGGACAGTAACAAACCAGAAGCGAACGGGCCGCTGCTGGATGTTCGCCGGGATGAACCTGCTGCGCGTTGGGGCGATGAAAAAAATGAACCTGAAGAATTTCGAATTCAGCCAGAGCTACATTTTTTTCTGGGACAAGATCGAGCGGTCGAATTACTTCCTGGAGTCAATCATCGATACGGCCGAAAGGCCCGACGGTGATCGTACGGTTGATTGTATATTGGCCGACTCGCTGGGCGACGGCGGGCAATGGAGTATGTTTGTCAGCCTTATTAAAAAATACGGTCTGGTACCCAAAAACGCCATGCCTGAAAGTAACAGTTCATCCAACAGTAGAATGATGAATAAAATTTTACGGGCCAAGCTTCACGAAGGCGCCAAACGACTGCGTGATATGCATGGCCAGGGCGATACCACAAACCAGTTACGCTCCGCCAAGCGTGAAATTCTCGCGGTTATCTATCGTATTCTGAGTATTCATATGGGCACGCCACCCGAAAAGTTCGATTGGCAGTGGCGTGACAAAGATGATGAGTTTCACCGAGACGGTACGCTGACCCCGCAGGAATTTGCCGGGAAATATCTATCCCTCGATCTGGACGAATACGTCTGCCTGGTGCATGACCCGCGGCCGAGCAGTCCGAGCGGACGGACATTTACCGTGGCCTATCTTGGAAACGTGGTTGGCGGTGAGCCGATTAAATATCTGAATGTCGATATCAAACTGATAAAAGAAATTGCCATGCGTACACTGCTTGATGGTGAGCCGGTATGGTTCGGCTGTGATGTGAGCAAACAGATGGACCGTGACCTGGGGCTCTGGGACAATAACCTGTTCGATTACGAAGGGATTTACGATACGCGGTTCACTTTACAAAAGGCTGATCGACTTATCTATCACCAGAGCCGAATGACCCATGCGATGCTTTTGACAGGCGTTGATGTGGTTGACGGCAAGCCACGGCGATGGCGAGTGGAGAATAGTTGGGGCAAGGATGTCGGCAAAAAAGGTTATTTTATTATGAACGACTCGTGGTTTGACGAGTATGTGTTTGAGATTGGTGCTCGGAAAAGCTACTTACCTGAAAAACTCCGGAAAGCATGGGAACAGGAACCCATAGTATTGCCGCCGTGGGACCCGATGGGGTCGCTGGCGCGTCAGAAAGGCTGCGTATGATGAATAAGTTTTTTCGATGGTATTTCAGAACTTCACTTGTTCTGCGGATTCTGGTGTGCTTTGCCGCGGGGTCCGTTATCGGTGGTCTTTTATGGTATGTTTCCCGTACCTCCGCCCAGCCGATAACCCAGACCGTTATGCCATACATATCACCATTCGGAACGGTTTTCGTAGATATGTTGAAGATGATCGTCGTTCCGGTAATCTTTTTCTCGCTGGTGGTTGGAGCGGCGAGTCTGCCAATCAGTAAATTCGGCCGAATCGGACTAAAAACATTAGGCTGGTATCTGTCCTGCTCTGTTTTGGCAGCTATAGTAGGAGTATGTCTGGCACTTCTAATCAATCCAGGCTCAGGCACCGACCTCGAACAGTGGCAGCAGATGGCGGGACTGATGGAAACCGAGGCGCACGAAATTGCCGGGCAGGCTCAGACCGAAGGAACCCTGTCCCGCATATTGCTAAACCTCTTTCGGAATCCCTTCGAGGCGCTGGCCACAGGTAATTTTCTGCCCATTATTGTGTTCGCCATCCTGTTCGGTCTGGCTATACGCATAACGATTGAAAACGGCACCGATAAGCAACACGCAGGCCGATTGGAAATGCTGATCGACTTACTGTCCGCGGCCCGCGACGCTATGTTCAAGGTCGTTGACTGGATTCTGGAATATTCACCCATCGGCGTATTGGCATTATCAATCAAGAACTTCGGCATATACGGCCCTAATATAGTAGGTCCTTATGTCAGCGTAACCATAGGGATTGTTTTCGGGATTCTGGTGATGATCTTTGTCGTCTATTCACTTATGTTGTGGGCTCTGACCCGACATAGTCCGCTGAATATCTTCAAGCGGATACAGGAGGCTATGATAATGGCCTTTATCACCCGCAGCAGCGCCGCAACCTTACCGGTGTCCATTAAAACCGCCCAGGAAGAACTGAAGGTCCATAGCGAATTGGCAGGTTTTTCCCTGCCGCTCGGTGCCACGATCAATATGGACGGAGTATGCGTTCATTTACCGATGTTTGCTGTTCTGGCCGCCAATATGTTCGGACTACAACTTACCCTCTCCGGCCTGCTCATTCTGGTAATTACCACTGTACTGGCCTCAATCGGCGCCGGCGGTGTGCCCGGCGGAAGCCTGATGCTGCTGTTCATTATCCTGGAGACTATGGGGCTTACAGGAGAACAGGTGTCCATCGTTGTTGCCCTGGCCCTGGGTATCAATCCTATCCTCG
This sequence comes from Sedimentisphaerales bacterium, assembly GCA_030640865.1. GTDB lineage: Bacteria > Planctomycetota > Phycisphaerae > Sedimentisphaerales > SM23-30 > DAOVXR01. The sequence goes on from DAOWIP010000467.1 coordinate 4,912, forward strand.
ATATGTTCGAGACGATGAATAACGTAACCGGCGATCTGGTGTGCACCTTCGCAGTGGCACACAATGAAGGACTGGTGGATGAGACCTGAAATATGAGGAATCAATTAAATAAGTTGTGAGTGGTGGGTGGCGAGAGAGAGGGAAAAGAAGAACACCTCTGGGCCTTCGGCGGAAAGGTGGCAACTGGTTTTATAAAGATATAGCGTGCACCCGGCTGGTTTTCGGCAAAATTTAACGAAAGTGAACC
>DAOWIP010000007.1 GCA_030640865.1 Sedimentisphaerales bacterium
AATTGTGCAGGCTGCGGGGCATGCGTGCAGACTTGCCCAAGGCGGTTGATCGAACTTCTGCCCATCAGGGAAGACCCGATGATGGTCATCGCCTGTTCTTCACTGGACAAGGCAAAAGATGTGCGCGGCTACTGCAAGGTCGGTTGTGTGGGTTGTGGACTGTGCGCGAAACTGGCGCCGAATATGTTCCGGATGCAACAGAAACTGGCGGTTATCGATTACGAAAAGTATGGCAATTTGGAAGAACGGGATAAGGCCCAGCAGAAATGCCCACGCAGCTTGATGATCTATGTGGGGAAGAAATCAGAAAGTTAAAGAGAATATAAAAACTTAAATATAAAATAAACAATAATAAATTGAAGAAGTTAGAGGTCAGGAGGTAACGTGATTACGAGTAAAGCAATTCTCAAGACGGAGATTCCCGGACAACAGCCTGTACGGGGCAAGGTACGAGATATATACGATCTGGGCGATAAGCTACTGATTGTAGCTACGGATCGGATTAGTGCCTTCGATGTAATAATGGCCAACGGCATACCGGACAAAGGCGCGGTGCTGACAAATATATCTCTGTTCTGGCTGGAGTGGCTGGGCGACAGTGTAAAAAATCATCTGATCAGTACAAACGTCGATGATTTCGGCCCGCCGTTCACCGAACACAAAGAACAATTCGTCCGACGCAGTATGCTGGTGAAAAAGGCCAAGGTTCTGCCGATCGAATGTGTGGTGCGTGGTTATCTCGCTGGGTCGGGCTGGAAAGAATATCAACAAAGCCAAACTATTTGTGGACATAAGCTGCCCGAAGGCCTGCAACAATGCGGCAAACTGAGCGAACCGATTTTTACGCCGGCGACCAAGGCCGAACTGGGTGAGCACGACGAAAACATAAGTTTCGAGCGGGCGGTTGATATTGTCGGAATTGAAGCGGCAAACTATGTACGCGACAAAAGCATCGAGATATATGTCAGGGCGGCGGAGTATGCTGCCGGGCGGGGGATTATCCTGGCGGATACGAAGTTCGAATGGGGATTCGATGATAACGAAGAGATAATCCTGATCGACGAAGTTCTTACGCCGGACTCGTCACGCTTTTGGCCGGCGGATAAATATGAGCCGGGCCGCGATCAGCAAAGCTACGATAAACAATTCGTGCGGAACTATCTTGAAAGTATTCATTTCGATAAAAAACCGCCGGGACCGGAATTGCCCAGTGATGTTGTGGCCGGCACACGTCAGCGATATGTAGAGGCATTCGAGAAGCTAAGCGGAAAAAAATTCGAGTGATTCGAAACAAGCAGCCGGTGAACAAAAAGATAAGTGTTAATCAGGAAAGACCAGACTGGACGATGGCAGACGGAAAAACAACCATTCAGGAACTAATCGATTGCGTGGCGGACTTCGAAAAGCAACGTGACTGGGAGCAGTTTCATTCGCCGAAAAACCTTGCGATGGGGCTGGCGATCGAGGTGAGTGAACTGATGGAGCATTTTTTATGGTTAAGCGAAGCCGAGTCGCGTGATGTGGCTGGAAACAACAAAAAATTAGAACAGGTAAAGGAGGAAATGGCGGATGTGTTCAATTATCTGCTGATGCGGACCAATTCGCTGGGAGTTGATTTGAGCGAAGCGTTTTACGAAAAGATAAAACAAAATGATAAAAAATATCCGGCGGATTTGTACCGGGGAAAGTATGAGTTGTGAGTGGCGAGAAAGAAGTAAGAATCAGATTAGCCAACCAGTCTGAAAAGGAAAATACTAAAAAAATGAGTAAGAGGGACTATAGTAAACATCAGCAAGAGGTGATCGGCCGCTACTACCAGAATCTCGACGCGATTATGCTGCAGAAGTTGCAGGAACTGGTAACCGAGCTTTATCTAACCAAAAACGGGCCAAAAGAAGACCGATTATGGCTGCGAGCTGAAAAGGCAATGGTTAAACTGAAGACGCCGAAGTCGATCAGAGAACATATAATGCGAAAACGCCAGGTTGAAATTCTGGCTCGAAACGTCGAAAACTGGTTGAAAAATGTAAAATAAGTGTGAACGGTTATTCGGAAGGTAATTGACAATGGTTAGGCGGCAGGTAAATGTACTAAAAAAAATAGAAGACAGTGCCCAGGATGTCTATGACAAGATCGACAGGCACCGCAAACCAAAAATGAAAATCCCGGTGCGGAGTCTGTCGAATGTAATGTATCGACCGAAAACCGGCTATCTCGAATTGAAAGGCGGTATCAAAGAACGAACGCTGACAGTCAATACCGTCAAGACATTCGCTCAAACACTCAAGATGATGTCGCTGAGCAAAGAGTTGATTGAAAAGGACGATATGGCCACTAAAAGAGAGGCGTATTATATCAGCAAGAACTGGGCGGAGGCGGCTTTTAAAGAGCAGCCGGAATCGGATACGGTGATGGAAGACATCGAAGCGATGTTTGGAACAATCAGGGAGCAGCTTCGGTTTGTGCCGGAGGAAAAGGGGGGCGAAATTGCCGGTCGCCTGATTGTGGTTGACCATGACAGTAAAGGTAAAAAAATCGAGATAGACTGTAACCGTTTCGGTTCGGGCGCCTATTCGATACCGATTGATGTGGAGAACCTGGATTTCCGCAGCCGAGCAAAGTTTATCCTGGCGATCGAGACAGCGGGTATGTTTCAACGGCTGCATAAATACAGTTACTGGGATCAGAATAATTGCATTATGATCAGTCTGGGCGGAGTGCCGACGCGGGCGTGTCGGCGATTCATCCGGCGACTGAGCGATAAATTTAAAATTCCGGTATATGCCTTCGTCGATGGCGATCCTTATGGGTACTTCAATATATACCGTACGCTGAAAGTCGGTTCGGGCAACGCGGCTCACCTGAACAGGTTTTTCTGTGTACCGCAGGCAAGATTTCTTGGTGTAACGCCGCAGGACGTGATTGATTATAAACTGCCCACTCACCCGCTGAAAGAAGTGGATATCAAACGCGCTAAAGACGCCCTGAAAAACGACCCGTTTGTGCAGCACCACAAGCCCTGGCAAAAGGCGATTAACCAGATGCTCAAGGCCGGGGTGAGGGTGGAACAGCAGGCTTTCGCCAAACACGGGTTGGATTTCGTGGTGAAAGAGTATTTGCCGACTAAGTTGAAGACCGTAAAAAACTTTTTGCCATAGTGGTTCGTTGAAATAATTATTCAGGGTTTGCCAAACTTTGGGTGGATAGTCCAACGACTGGGTGGCATGCTTACGCGTAGCTTATGCAAAGCATAAGTAAGCTTAAGCATGATTGGCTTCTCTTTTATTAGCCCTGAAAGAGCCTGCCCTGAACGCAGTCGAAGGGGCGAAAGAATACAACCTGCAAAAAACGTGAACGGTTGCCGATTTTTTAGAGATTCTATAAATATTATGGAATTATCAGATACAACATTGGAAAAAAAAGGAATTTCGCGATGGGTGTGGGTCGGTTGCGTACTGCTGGTGATCGCCGCGGGATTGCACAGCGCGGACGAGATCGTCGGCGGCGGGGACACATGGGTAGCGATGGAGTGCGGACGCTTCACGGTGGGTCCCTGGGCGATGAATCATCCGGGGCGGACCTGGCAGATGCGGTTGCTGGATAAGTTCGGCATTCACATTACCAACAAAGACCCGTACAGCGCGGCGTCACGATCGTACATACCAGGCGATCATGAGAATTTCGGCTGGGTGAACCAGAACTGGCTGACGCATGTGATGTTTTACAAAATGAAAACGGCACTCGGAGGCAATTGGCGGGAACCGCAAAATGGCGAATTGCTGATTGTGATTTATAAATTCCTGCAGGCGGTATTGACGGCGTTGTTTGCTTATTGGGCAGCGAGGGTGCTGGGGGCACATCCTCTGTTGGCGGGGGCCGCGGCAGCTTTCGGTATCTTAATCAGCCGTTCGTTTGTCGATCTGCGGGCAAACGTCAGTACGATATTTTTCGCTTCAATTATGATTTTCCTGTTGGCGCTTTGGCGGGAACGGCGTTACCGGTTGTTACTTTGGATGATCCCGGTGATGATTCTCGGTTCCAACGTACACGGTGGTTTTATCTATCCGATTATAATTTCCTGGATTGTGCTGGGCGGCTATCTGATGATGAAGTTACTGCATTCGTCACTGCCTGGGCGGTTTGTGCAGGTAAGTGGCCGCGGCCTCCGCTGGCTGGCGGTTATGGCGGTGGTGGTTACTTTGATTCCGGGAATATTCAGTCCGTTCGGCTGGGAAAACCTGATTCATCCGTTTCTTGTGGCTACAGGCTCGGAGGGCGTGGTCTGGCGGGACGTTATTGAATGGAAGCCGATATGGGACAGTAGCGGCTTCGGTAATGAGGGACCCTATATTTATTTCCTAACGGTTTTGGGAATAGCTTTTGTTGCGTGGTGGGTGTTGTATTTTTTCAAGCCTGCTCAGCCGCAGCCGCGGCGGCGACGGCAGAGGCAAATATCGGCCGTTGACAATTGGCCTAAGATTGACTTGGCGCATCTTGGGATCATGGGCATCACGGTTTATATGTCGATTATGTCGCGTCGGTTCATTTTTCTGGGTGGGGTGGTACTGGCGCCTTTTCTTGCAATAATGACGCAGGAAATTATTAACATGGTTCGTCTGCGCCGGCGGCACGCGCATCAGGAAGCTTTGGAATTAGCGCCTATGGGGCGGAAGACGGCATTATGGCTTGCGAGCCTGAGTATGATAGCGGCAATTTTGACTGGGCTTGTTTTTATCTGTGCGATGTGGGATATGTATTTTCGGCCGCCGGCCAACGGGGAGGTAAAAACAGTCTTCCGCAGGATGGTGGGAATTAACGATCAGCCGGTACGTGGTATTAAATTTTTCGACGCTAACAGGATTAAAGGTAAGGTCTTTAACGAATGGACTAATGGCGGGTTCATCGCATTCAATCAAACTCCCAATGCCGAAACCGGCGAGCCGGCGTGCAAGGTTTTTATGGACGGTCGAAGCCAGGCGGCCTACAAAGTCCGTCATTTCGCATACTGGAGAAGTCTCAGAAGCGTACCGAAAAAACCGGATGACAAATATTATGCCGAGGTAAAGCGGTTGGCCGGTAAAATGGGATTATCCCCGACAGACCCGGAATTCTTTGACAGAC
>DAOWIP010000096.1 GCA_030640865.1 Sedimentisphaerales bacterium
CCGAGGAAAGCAGCCATGACCCGTACAATATCTATTCCGAGATCTTTGGCGAAGTCGATACACTCACGGACATACATAATCTCCTTTTCCTGTGGATATACCAGGACATGATCACCTTTCATGAAATCTGTACAGCAAACCATCGTCGCCAGATCAAGGTCAAGCTTGTCGGCCAGTTCTTTCAGCTTTTTTCTCCTGTCGCTGTCGAAGTCCATAGGAAAACCTATCGGTCGGTGAGCGAAAATGCACACGGCGTCGTAACCAATTTTCGCCGCTTTTTCAAATGCTTCCTCCATCGAGGCGCCTTCATGATTTGCGGTAAAATATCCACCATACCCTACAGTGTCCAAACTTAGTTTCATAGTAGCAGAACCTCCGAAAAGTATTTATGTGCCAATATTCTGATCGATTGTTCGATTATCGTTAAATTTTTTAATCAGACAGCATGAACTGAAGCCCATCCTGCATAACTGTTCGACTGTTGTTAAATTTTTTGGTCGGGATACTGGATACAAGCAAAGCGTGATGTCCGCTTATGTTCACTTGTCATAGACTTTTTGTGGGTCGTACACCGGCTTTGCGATGAATTCCAATTCGTCTTTACTGTCCGGCCTTACCCGGCGATAGAAGCAGGACTGGTAACCGACGTGGCATTGACCGGCATCGACCTCGACCTTCAGAATCAGGCAGTCCTGATCGCAGTCGGTGAGAATTTCATTGACCTTTTGGACATGGCCGGATTCCTCGCCTTTGCGCCAGAGTTTCTTTCGCGATCTGGAGTAATAAACGGCATTGCCCGTGGCGATGGTTTCCATCAAGGCCTGCTCATTCATAAAAGCGACCATAAGCACTTCGCCGGTGCCGGCGTCTTGGGCAATGGCGGGGATCAGACCCTGTTCATTGTAGCGGGGGTTGAATTTAGTACCGATTTCAATTTCTTTTGGTGCTGACAATTCTATACTCACTCCAGGTAAAAATATTGTATTGCATATTTCGTAACTTCATTATTCGTAACATATTACAAACGCTCTTGCCTTGCGGAGCGATATTGTGGCCCACGTAAAAAAACAATAGACCGATAAACTCAAAAATATTCGCCTGCGGCGGCTACACGGCCCGAATTTATTATCGATTATCGGCAGTATAGCAGTCAATCGAGCGAAATCAAGCGTGAAGAAAAATGTTGTGGAAATACCCATCGACAGACGTGATATTATCGGTCGCTGAAAAGTTTTGCCGGGACACAGAAATTATCTAAATATATTGCTTGAGAACGGTTTAGTTATAACCGAAAAGAGTAACATACATTTTGGTATTTTGTAGTAATTGTGGAGCAGGGCAAAACAAATTATGCTTGGTAAAATCGAAAAACTCTTACAGCGGTGCGATATAAAACAGTTGCACGACCTTAAGAAGATCGTTTCCGACATGATCGAGAAGGAGGCGGGTAATCGGTCCTACTGGGACGATCAGAATGGCCGCAAACAGCGTCGCGAAGAGAGGTTTGACACCAATCTTCTGGGCACCCTGACACGCATTACAGATGTCAAACCGGGCGAACGAAAGGAATATAGCGTAACCGTTCAGGACATTTCTCGTGGTGGGATGTGCCTGAAGGTAGATACCAATTTCGTGCCGTCGCGGGTGGTGGAAATAACCTTTGCGTCCCCCGGCGGCAAGATCAAGCATTGTTTCATGGAAGTCGTGCGCGTCCGAAAAATGACCAATGAAAACGGCAGTTGGCTCGAAGTGGGCTGCCGCGGTGCCAGCACTGAAGAAGTACGCCGCCTTCGACTCCAGGAAGAACAAGTAACCAGGACACGCGGCAAATTGCACAGCCAAAGAGGTATTTTAATCATATTGGTGGGTGACAATTCGGACGAAATTGAGAGGAAACTGGCTGCGAAAATAAAAGTCAAAAATTATTCTATACGTCGTTTCGATTCAATTCATCAAGCCATGCACAATGCGGAAAAATTGCAGGCCCAGTTGGCAATCTTCTGCCGCGGATCTCGCTTATGCCATGATTCCGAAATGCTCGATGAACTCAAGCTAAAACCATCGGAGTTGGCCACGCTGGCGATTATCGAGAGTGAGGAAGATCGTATGCCTCTGATTTTGGCGGGCATCGATGAGTGTTTGATGGAACAGAACTATGAGGAGTATTTGTTTCATTCCATTGAACGTGCCATGGTCGGCCACGCCTTGAGGCAAAACAAGAAAACTCAACAGATATCAGGGCGAATATTAATCCAGAGTATAGATAATACCAGGATAAATCTTGTAACCTATCAACTTGAAGAACACGGCTACAGCATCTGGGTGGCGAATGATCTGGAAGAGGCCCGGAATTATGTAAAAGATCCGTTTGATATGATTCTGGCTGACTACGACGTCGATAATCCGGAGGAATTTCGGTCTCTGCGGGAGCTTTTTTATGAGTTACCCGTAATAGCCCTTTGCGATGACATAGTTCATGGCCAACAAGCTATTGTCGATGGTGCCGGCAACTATCTGTGCATGCCCCCTACCAAAGAAGACATTCAAATGATCCTTGAACTGGCTACATCACATACCAAAGTGAAATAATACCACAGTCACCACCCACCACTCTCCACCCAATCAACACTCCAGCCCAAAAACCTTCGTAATATACCTATCTATAATAACTTACGTCATATTTCCAGACGCCGTCTGTGCGGTTTGTGATAATTATATGGATTTTTCATTTGACAAGTGAATTATTTGGTGTATAATTCATTTAGTAAATGAACAATATTTAATGAGACTTAATTATAGGAGATTGATTATTGCCGGATAAATTAGGACAGTTATTGTTTGGTTTTGCCGCGCGTATCCGCCGGTATCGAAATGGCCGGATGGCGCGAATTGAAGAGGCCGCCGGATTATCTGAACGTGATATGGACACACAACAACGAACTTCCAGAGGTCCATGGTGTCGAGTGCGACGGGTTCATCATCAAACCTGGTAAAATACCTATATCCATCAACGTGTCCGATGTGGACCAATTCCCTGACACCCTTCTGGTCGAGGTCGAGACCAAACACATCGACCAGGGCACTTGGACGACGTCCCTCCTCACCAACCTTCACTTCAATGGTTCAACAGGGTCCTGGGTCATAGACTTCCAGGCAGGGGTTTCCACCGACATCGGTCCTTATCACATCAGAATCACCGTCACAGACGAGATGGACGCTTGGGTTACCCAGACATTCGAGAATGTTGTGATCGTCTATACCAAGGAGGGGGGCTCCATCGAGATCCTCGAAAAGTGTCTCGAGATCCTTCGGGGCTCCAAGGACACCTTGACCATCATCCCACATCTCGAAGGCCCGATAGCCGAGACCGAGATATCGGTACTGGTCTTGAGGGGTACAGAGGAGATGAGCTGGTTCGAAGGACCGTATCTTAAAAGCGACCGGTTCGTCATTGA
>DAOWIP010000317.1 GCA_030640865.1 Sedimentisphaerales bacterium
AACACCTCTCTGAAATACAGAAAGGTGCCACCCGACGGGCTACAAAAGCCGGAACCCATGCTTAAGCATGCCACCCATGTTTTTAGCTTTGCCAAATTAGAACTTATCCCGGCTTTGGCGGGGACTTTGTACCGCTGGCGTCTCGCCAGCAAAAATCAAAGGTGCAGCCGGGACGGCTGCGGTACATTTTATTTATAGTCCGCCCACTGACAAGCCCAGTTTTCGTAATTGTTCTCGCGGATGGCCAGTCGTGCCTGGGCCATAAGGTACTGGTAAAATGTCAGGTTGTGCAATGACAACAGAATCGGGCCCAGCAGTTCGGGATTTCTGTTGTCCACCATAAACAGGTGCCTGAGGTAACCGCGAGAGAAATTTCGGCACGTGTAACAATTACACGTCTCATCCAGTGGTCCTGTTTGTAATTTATATTTTTCGTTTCTCAGTTTCAATGTTCCCTGCCGGGTAAAAACGCTCGCGTGTCGAGCGTTCCGTGTGGGCAGTACGCAGTCAAACATATCCACACCCGCTCCGATCGCCGCGACCAGATCGCGGGGCATTCCGACACCCATCAGATAACGTGGTTTTTCATCCGGCAGCAACGGTGCCGTCAAAGCGGTAGTCTCTATCATTTCCCGGTGAGACTCGCCGACGCTCAGGCCTCCGATGGCATAGCCGGGAAAATCAAGCTCTATTAACTTTTCGCAGCAGTACCTGCGTAATTCGGGATCAGTACCGCCCTGCACGATACCGAACATCCATCGGTCGTTTTCACCGAGCCGAGCGTGGGTTTCCCGCGACTGCTCCGCCCAGCGGATAGTACGTTCGACCGCCTGCGCCATTCGCTCGGTTTCGCAGGGCAGCGCCACGCATTCGTCGAACGCCATTATAATGTCCGCGCCCAGCCGGTTCTGTACCTCAGTAGCAATAACTGGATTGAGTTTGATTTTCGTCCCGTCGATATGCGAGGCAAACTCAACATTATCGTCTCCGACGCGACGAAGCGAACTCAGAGAAAAGACCTGATAGCCACCGCTGTCGGTGAGAACAGGCCCGTCCCAGCCCATAAATCGGTGCAGCCCGCCCAGTTCGCCGACCACTTCAGGGCCGGGCCTCAGCAGCAGATGATAAGTATTGGCCAGAATCATCTGAGCGCCGGCGTCGCGCAACTGCCGCGGCAAAATCCCTTTAACAGTTCCACGAGTTCCCACAGGCATAAAAGCCGGTGTTTCCACGGTTCCGTGCGGTGTTTCCAGCCGCCCACACCGGGCGGAACAATCACTGGTTTTATGAGTCACGGTGAACGATAACATATTTCCTCACTGTGACCGTAATTCTTCCTCAAGTTGACGCAGGGACATACCGTATTCTTTGAGACTCGTTTTAATCTCGTCCAGACTGGTCATTCCGAAGTTTTTACAACCCAGCAGTTCGGCTTCCGTGCACTTGATAAGTTCTCCAACGGAGTTAATATTCAGACGTTCCAGACATTTGCGGGAGCGAACAGACATTGTCAACCGCGAGACTGATGTCTGCAAAACTTCGTTTTTAGCATCCTGTTCCTGTTCTTCCTCGGCGGGTTTTGGTGCGCCGTTTTTATGGTCTTCGAGCATCTGTCCGAGTCGCAGCCCTTTGGCATTCAGTACGGCCTTGATTTCCTGCAGGCTGGTTTCACCGAAATTCTTATACGCCAGCAGTTCTGTTTCGGTTACTCTCAGCAGATCGCCCAGTGACCTGATGTTCATCTTCCTGAGGCAGTTCCGCGATCTCACCGAAAGCTCAAAGTCTGACATCGGGATTTCCAGCACTTTGTTCCGCCGATCAATACGCTTTTCCTGATCTTCGTCATAATACATAGTAAAACTGGAATTGATGTCTTTGAGGAACAGGCGGGCTCGTTTGTGGTTCGGATATGCCGCCAGAACCTTCATAATACACTGAAGCGCAGGAGCATACTCTTCGATGTCCTCATAAAGCACCGCGAGGTTTAACAGGGCGCTGACGTAGTTGTTGCTGGTCTCGATACACTGCTCATAATAGTCAATGGCTTTGTCGTCCAGTCCGTAAAGATCGCATGCGTAAGCCAGATGGAACAGTGCTTCGCTATGGTTGGCATTCAGGGTAATCGTCCGTTCAAATTCATCAATGGCTTCCTCGTGCAAGCCGTTGGCTTCGTGCAGGCGGCCCATTTGATAATGGTATTCCGCCCGAATATTGCCTACGCGTGATATTCTCTTTAGTCTTTCGGCGGCCCCTTCCAGGTCGTCCGCCTGGCGCAGGCAGTCCACAATAGCAACGGCGATATCGAAACCGTCATAACCTTTACTTTCGGCAGCCTCGAATTCGCTGACGGCCTCGCTATAATTACCGAGTGCCCGCAGACTGCACGCCTTCAGGTAGCACTGCTGTTTGCCGGCTCCGGCCTTTTCGAGCCATTTCAACGCTTCGGAATATTCACTCAGGGCAAAGAATCCCTGCGCTGTTTTCAGGGCCATCACTGCGTCCTTAGCCAGGGCGGAACGCTGTTTCTCCACAGTTTCCAGGTGCATATCCTTAAACTGCCCCCTTTGTTTTTCGCCCTGATTCAGATCATTCTTTAACTGTTCGAACTGCTCTTCCGTGAGCGGCTCCTTATCAGCCAGTAGCGATGAAGTATCCCACAAAGAAACGTCCATTTTGTACTGTCTCCTAATTAGTGTGCTTCCGTAATTTACCTACAAACGGGTGATTATAAACAAGATAGCGGAAATTGCAACAGAAAAAACAGCCCCAACGCTCCGAAATCGAGGAATCAAAGAACTTTCGACGCCGGCGTCTATTTTGCCTTGAAAAACCGCTCAAGATGAGTATGATGATGGTTTCGTATTTTTATAACACTTTGAAAAAGCAGGTCTTACGCAAAATAAGGCATAATATGACCAGCCTGTATTATTTTATTATCAATCC
>DAOWIP010000569.1 GCA_030640865.1 Sedimentisphaerales bacterium
ACGGCGGTCTTTTGAATGCGATTACGTCAGATTCTTCGATTGCAATATCTATCGACCTCAGCAGTGCTGTTGGTTACCAAATAGACCCGTCTAAACATTTTGTTGAGGTGGAGCTTACCTATAATGGGTCCGGTCCCCAATACCAGCCTCCACCTGCACCCGACAATCCGGACCCGTGCGATGGTGCTACTGAAGTCCCGGTTGATACGTGTCTGTCGTGGAGCGAGTCCGGCACACCACCACCCGGTCAAGGCGTTATCGAAGATTTTGAGGATGGTGGCATGACTGAGTACACGATTCTCGGGGGAAGCCACATCGTCAACGGGAATGCTGCACACGACGGCGCCTTGGGCCTGGAGAGTAACGGCTCCGGTTGGACTTATCGCCACGACCCACAGGTTCTTGTGGGCCAGGGTGACACATTTTCTTTGTGGGTGTGCGTCCGATCAAACGGGCGAGCATATTGTGGTTTTGGGGCTTCGAGTGCAGGGACGTACTCGATTGTCGCCGCACCGAATACTAACCAACTGCTGTTGCAGCGTAACAGCGGGTTCAATTACAGTGACATCGGCTCTGTTTCTCATGCTTGGCAACTCAATAAGTGGTATCTCATGGAGGTTCAGTGGGAAGTTGGGGGTAATATGACCGGGCGACTTTATGACAGTGATGGTTCTACACTGCTGAAGACTGTCACGGCCACGGACAACATATATACAAGCGGTGGAATTGCGTTCCGGTCTTTCGGTGTTTTCGGAAATGTCAGTAATTACTTTGATACGGTTCAACGGAGCGGACCGAGCCCTTTAGCAACACAGGTGCCTCTGGAGCCACTTGCTTCTGGCCCGGTGGTTTTAGAACCTCGTGACCCGGCAGATGCTATCGGCTGGGATGAACAAAACGGGGCGTTCATATTTGAGAGTCAAAATATCGAACCAGGCCTAGATGAGTATGATAGCTCAGCGATGAATCTCGGTGGAGCGCAGGCTTTGCAGGGTGAAAGCGTGCTTAGCACAGGTTGCTTCACGTTTGGAGGTACGGAAGAGAATTGGTCTGGCGACTCTCGTTTCCGTGCTAACGTCATTATGGTGGATGCCCAACAGACATTATCGGAAATCAAGATGGAGCTGAGTTTCAGTGACAACTGTGACCTCTACTTCTATGTGTTCGAATCTTCTAGTGAGACTGGTCCGTACACTCCGGTGATGGAGACAGTCGTGGAGACCGTCGGCATCGGTCGAGCCTTCTACTCCTCGGGACCGACCAACTTTGTGCTTAATCCGGGGAGCTACTATGGCATTGGGGTTGCCTGGGGCGCAGGTTCCTCGGTCACGTACTATCGTAATCTTGCTAACTTGCCGGTTCCATGGGAGCTTGGAATGGTGGCAATCCATCTCTATTCTAACACGGGGCCGCCTTATACCGAGCCAATCAGCGACACCTTCCCTTCGGCCGTCTATTCAATGGAACTGTGCTTTGGAAGCAAACCATCACCTTGCCCGACTACGTGGGACGTTTACTTAGGTACAGACCCCTGTAGCCTAGAGTTGGTTGCCAGCAATCTGACCGACCCGTGCTACTGTCCGGGAGGGTTGAACACCGGAGAAACATATTTCTGGCAAGTAATCGCAAAGAATCCCAGCGATGAGACCCCTGGGAATATCTGGACGTTCGAGACTGAGGGCGGTGACCCGCCGGAGTGTCATAATGCTGTCCCGAGCGTAGCAGAAATCTGGCCTCCTCGCCACGAATGGGTGGACATCGAGATTCTGAACGTTACCGACCCGGACGGCGACCCTGTTTCTATTACCATCACGGGAATAACCCAGGATGAGCCAGTCGCCGGTCACGGTTCCGGCAAGACCAGTCCCGACGGCATGGGTATTGGCACCAGCGTCGCCCACGTCAGAGCCGAGCGCTCGGGTCAGAGCGACAACGGCCGAGTCTATGAAATATCCTTTGAAGCGGACGATGGCACGGGCAACACCTGCAACGGCAGTGTCAAAGTATGCGTGCCTCACGACCAGGGACAAGGACACGAGTGCATAGATGATGGCCAGTTATACGATTCCACAGCTACAGAAATGTTCAGTGTCGACCTCAACGGCGACGGCATAATCAACCAGCTTGATTTTAACATTTTGGTAGAATACTGGCTGGTATCTTACGAACTGGAGGACTAAACGGTTGCGCAGAGTGATTTGCATGGGCTGCGAGTTGTTAGCTCGCAGCCCTTTTTTTGTTCTTTCTTCGTTGAATCGCTTTGGATTCTCTTTTACAATGCTCATGGATATATGGTCAATTCAATTAATAATCGTTTTAAAAATCAAAAAGCCACGTTTTACCGTGGCTTTAATCGCATAATACCGGCCACGATAAGAACAAGAAACGGAGTGCAATAAATTTTACAAAGTGCAACAACCACCCTTATACCTATCAAAGGTGGTAGAACACTTTATAAAAAACTTCGCTCCGTTTTCCTAGTTCATTGTCGCGGCTTCCTTGTTTCAGGTAAATAGGTGACTGTCCCCTATTCACAAGCAAAAACAGTTTTGTTCGTGGTTAAAGACGCTTTTAAGTATATCAATTTTCACTTGATTCGTAAAGGAAAAAGAAATGA
>DAOWIP010000017.1 GCA_030640865.1 Sedimentisphaerales bacterium
TATTGAAGAGGTCAAAGATGTATTAGCCCAACTGGGTGGAGCCTGCCGGACTGAGCAGGTGTTTCTCATGCCCCAGGCACAGACCCGAAAACAACACAACCAACTCGGACCACATATCGCCCAAATGTGTCTAAAAAAAGGGTTTCGCTATTGCCCACGGTTGCAGATCGAACTCTGGGACAATCAGCGAAAACGATGATGAGTATATGGGTGTATGGGTGTATGAGCATATTGCTGGGTGGCACCTTTTTGTCAGAGGCAAACTTGTTTGCCGAGGGCAAAGAGGTGTTGTTTCAGGATGAATAAAAGCACCTCTCTGAAATACAGAAAGGTGCCACACAACTACGCAGAAAAGTGCGATCCAACTGAAATGGAAAGACTATGAAGCTAAATGAAATTACGAAAGTATTGGAGCAAATCGCACCGCTGGAACTGGCCGAAGAGTGGGACAATGTCGGGCTGCTGGCGGGGGATTATGAGCAGGATGTTAAACGGGTAATGCTGACGATCGATATGACGGCTGAAGTGTTGGCCGAGGCGAAGGCGAACAGAATCGATCTGATGCTGGCCTATCATCCGCCTGTCTGGGACGCGATAAAAAAGGTGGTGGCAGGGCAGGGCGCGTCGCCGTTATTGTATGAGGCGATTCGCGCGAATATCTCTATCTACGCGATGCACACGGCTCTGGATTCGGTTGGCGGCGGCGTCAATGATGTACTGGCCGAGATTGTCGGGATCGAATCGCCACAGGTGCTTCAGCAGTCCAGCCCGGCCACAGGAAAGATGTGCAAGCTGATTGTCTTTGTGCCCGAAGCAGCACTGGAAAAGGTCAGCGAGGCGGTGTTCGCCGCCGGTGCGGGCGAAATCGGACCGGACGGCCGATACAGCAAATGTGGTTTCCGCTGTCGTGGAACCGGTACGTTCCAGTGCGGACCCGAAAGTCGGCCCGCTATCGGTAAGCCCGGCAGCTTCGAACAGGTCGATGAATACCGTCTGGAAACAATCGTGCCGACAGGGATTCTCCCAGCGGTACTGAAGGCGATGCTGGATGCGCACCCTTATGAAGAACCAGCCTTCGATTGCATACCATTACTCGATGGTCAGACCACAACCGGCCTGGGCCGTTTCGGAAAGCTGAAAAAGCCGACAAAGATTCCCGAACTAATCGAAAAGATTAAAAAGACCCTGAAAGTAAAAACCGTCGGGCTGGTCGGTCCGAAGCAGGGCACGGTCAGGAGCGCAGCCGTTTGCGCCGGTTCGTGCGGGAGTATCCTGCGTCAGGTGATTGCCAACGGGTGCGAGTTTTATCTGACCGGCGAGTTGAAACACCATCACGCGATGGAACTTCAGGCTGCCGGTGTAACCTGCGTCTGCGTCAGTCACACCAACTCCGAGCGTATCATCCTGCCGCGGATCGCTAAAATAGTACGGAAAAAATGTCCGGGGCTGAATGTCCTGGTCAGCCGCAAAGACCACGACCCGTTCACTTGGCTCTGACGCCACAAGCAATAATATTCCGCGATGACGTTCAGCCCATGTATGCCCATCTATATTGCTTCAGTCGGAATTGGTCATTTCCTGAATTTGAATTACTATGTATTTCAAAGAAAGGAAGATTTTTTCGGTAAATACCGATAGTGCGTTAAATACACTTCTCCCCCCAACCTTTGGGACGATATCAGTAATTTGATGCAACCGCCAAAAGTCCGAAAAACACCGCAAAAACAGCCCACACGCTCCAGAATCAAGGGATCAAAAAACTTTTGACGCTGGCGTCTAATTTGGTAAAACTGGTTAACCTGTCAAATTAGCTGCACCCGTGGCTGGCGCCGCAGTTGTGGCAGCGGTAGCAGTTGCCGTTACGGACGGTGATAGAGCCGCAGACATCACAGACAGGGGCGTCGGACTGAAAATGGGTGAACTGCCGGTTAAAGGTCTGTATCTGCATGCCGCGGTTTTTGGTTTGGGAGTTCGTTTGAGAACCGGATTCCGAATCGGTTTCCGAATCGGTTTCCGAGCCGGATTGATGGACTATTTCGATAAGTTCACCAATGCGGTTGCCGATATGTCCGAGTTTTTCGTTTTTGTCGGTTTTTGTATCCGTCTCCACGTTGCCGTTTTTCGGCCAGAGTGACTTAGCGGGTTCCGGTTTGCCGCCGCCGCGTTTAGGTGCGTTGGCCTCGCGGTAGCCGGGCAGAAAAGTCATACCCAGCCAGCGCGCGATATAATCGATAAGGCTCTTAGCAAAGGGGATGTCGCGGTTGCTGGTCATTCCGGCCGGCTCGAACCGGGCGTGACTGAACTTATCAACCAGCGTCTCCAGCGGCACACCGTACTGCATCGCCATTGAGATGCACGTACCAAAGGCGTCCATCAGTCCCCCGACGGTGCTGCCCTCCTTGGCCATGGTGATAAATAACTCACCTGGGGTTCCGTCCTCATACAAGCCCACCGTCAGGTAACCTTCATGGCCGGCCACATCGAATTTATGGGTAATGCTGCGCCTCGTCTGAGGAAGACGGATGCGCTGGGGCCGGCGTTCGATTATCCCGGAGGAATCATCAAGACTATTTTTGCTTTTAGCGGGTTTGTTTTTTTGATCTTTATTGGATTTTTTACTGTCCTGGATTTTTTCTGTCGAGAGTGGCTGCGAGCGTTTGGAGCCGTCGCGATAAATAGCCAGGGCCTTGAGACCCAGCTTCCAGCCGGCCATATAGGCAGCCTCGATCTGGTCGGTAGTGGCTTCATTGGGCATATTAACCGTCTTACTGATAGCGCCGGAGATAAACGGCTGAACAGCGGCCATCATCTTGATATGGGCCAGATAATGGATGCTGCGTTTGCCCTTGGCGGGTTTAAAGGCGCAATCGA